>CAKRNX010000185.1 GCA_934371475.1 uncultured Lachnospiraceae bacterium | reverse complement strand
CCTTGCTCTCAAAAAGCGAATAGGATCAGCCACTTCCGGATCTTTTACAAGACGAAGGATGTTGTCATACGTGCTTCGTGCTTTCTGTTCGGCAGCCAAATCTTCAAACAAATCTGTCAAAGTGTCGCCCGTAGACTGAAATTCCGCCGCTGTAAAGGGAACTCCTCCTGCCGACTGAGGCCATATGCCTACTGTATGATCCGCATAGTAAGGCGCAAAACCGGCACGCTCCAGCTCTTCCGGAGACAGATTACGTGTCAGCTGATGCACAATCGCTCCTACTATCTCCAGATGCGCCAGCTCCTCTGTTCCTACATCCGTCAAAACAGCTGCGGTAATCTTATTCGGCGCGGTGTATCTCTGTGAAAGATATCGCATCGACGCCCCCATCTCTCCGTCCGGTCCCCCGTACTGGCTCAGTATAATCTGAGCAATTTTTGCATTAGGCGTTGAGATATTGACTGGATACTCCAATCTCTTTTCATAATTCCACATAAACTAACAGCCGCCTCCTTCCCAGGGCCATGGCTGGTCAATCCACTGCCAGCGATTCCCATCTGTGATATGCCCGCAGTCCATCGTAAGCGGCCCATACATCTGTCCATATTCCGCCAGTGCTTCTTTTCTCTTTGCACTCACTTCGCGATAATAGTTCAGCGCCTGCTGATCATTCGGATGGGTATCCAAAAAAAGCAGTGTATCATATGCCGCAAAGCTGACCTCATTGATCAGCCTGAGAAGATCCTTTCTGCTCTGTTTTTCTCCATTCATCTGCCGCCACCCCCTCTTCCGCAAAATGGTTTATAGAGATCCTCAAAGATTGTGCCGCGCCCCAGTCCCTGACAAAGAGACAGAGGCTGACTCCAGCTCTGGCTTGGCACATAGGCCATGGCGACAGGCTGTTCTCCTAACATTCCCTGCGAAACACAGGCACCGGATGCCTGCGGTGTCTGGGAACGTTGTACACATGCATCCTGGGTGGTCATGCGGCGACGGTAATTATATCCGCAGCCACAGGAATATTGATTACTCATAACAAACTCCTTTTTACTAAGTCTGCTATAGTGTATGGATTTATGAAAGAAAACGTGAAATCATATCAGGGATTACAGTTTTTGCAGGGCTCGTACCCTTCATCAATCAGTGTCTGCCTGCTCCCATAATATTCCTGACGGTTTTCCGGTTTAATCTGATTTGCACTGCTACATCCCTCATAATGAAATTTTTTGGAATTTATATTCAGAATATAGGAATATGTCTGGTCATCTGTCTGTACATCCGAACCGTCTTCCAGCCAGTTATCACCCGTGGCATAATCAATACCGATCCCCGGCTGTACATTGTAACAGAATACATTAAACAGGATCCCTTCTCCGCCGTCTTCTACCGACTCTGCCTCCATCTGCACGCCGCTGGCTACCAGATTGTCCCCCTCAAAGATCGGAGTCACACGATAAAGGACATGATATCCTGTCTCTTTGATAAAATCAGCCGTCATATTTTCGAACGGGAGCATTCCCTGTACATTCATATATCTGGTTCCGGTAATCAGATTGTTTTTGTTAGCATTCTCTGCAGTAAGCTGGTATCCAATCAGATGGCAGCGATTGTACAGATATTTTCCATCTACAATATCATATTTTGCAAGCTGCCAGCCGGAAGGTTTGACGCTCCCGATATCTCCGCGGGGTTCTGTGGGCATCAGATCCTGTCCAATATTGGCGACCGCCTCCTGGCAACGTCCCAGCCAGTCCAAATCCGCATAATACTCAAATGACTCATAAGCGAAATCTTCATCAGAAAACTCCGGTTCATTATCATCAATAATCGTATAGGGACTTCCGGAATACTCTGGAATTTCAGAAAGATCTACCGCTGCCTCTACCGCCGCAGGATTGAAAAACATAAACTGCAGACCCAGGACCACAGCTGCCAGAAAGCAGCTTTTTTTGATTGTTTTCATCATGTAATCTCCTGTCTTTCACAAATTTTCTTTATAAACTTTCTTCTATGTTTATACTGTATATCTTTTCTGTTTCAATAACCCCCTGGCACTTCCACCGAGACGGACATCATCTCACATCTGATCTGTTTTTCATAAATTTCTTTCGTAATTTTTTCATGGGAACTTCCCGAAAATTCTACAGTCCCTGTCATTTTCCACTGCTCCAAATCAAGATCCAGCTTCTGATCAGATGGATAACTGCGATTCCACCGGTAAATAATCAGCTGCTCTATCTGTGCTTCTATCGCAAACAGCGGAACATTTTCCACAAAACAGAACTCCTGATTGCCTGCCTGACTTAAAAACTCTTCTGACACCATAATATTTTCATTCTGGTCATCTGCAAACATTTTGGCAGAATACTCATTCATCCACAATTTGCCGTTCCCCAGTTCCTTTAAAATATCCTTCCGCAACAGGCGATCCTGACTGAGCCTCCGGCCGTGAAACATCATACCATTTTCGTTATCAAGACAAATAATTATTTTCATCAATTCTTCCTTTCTCTCCACAGGTAATTGCCCGAAAAACTTCACAGCCTATTCCCATGAATGGCCAATCCTCCACCACTTGCAGTGCCGCAAATTTTATGCTCCATCTCTTTCAGTGGGGTTTGGATTACATTTCACATCTGATATAACAAAACAGTAATACAACAATTCAGAACAGGTAAACCTTTTTCTGATTCCTGCAATTCTTTATTTTAAAATTTTCTGTGACAGAATAAACGTAATGTGATAGAATACCTAAAGTTTTCATTGAACATAAGGGCACGAAATAATAATAACATCAAGCGGGCAGTCCTTTTCGCAATGAAAACAGAACAAATACCTCATTTTATTAAATATTTTTGCAAGGAGGCTTTTTTATGGAAAAAGATATGACTACCGGCAAACCATTGCCTGTCATTCTGAAATTCATGCTCCCACTGATTATCGGGAATATATTTCAGCAGCTTTATAATATGGCTGATACCATTATCGTCGGCCGCTACGTCGGTTCTAATGCGCTGGCCGCTGTCGGTTCCACAGGAACTGTCATGTTTCTGACTGTAGGATTTTCTCAGGGGATCACCGCCGGTTTTTCTGTCCTGACTTCTCAGCGCTTTGGCGCCAAAGATGTCGACGGAGTACGTCGGAGCGTCTCCAATGGTATTTTTCTTTCTCTGATCTTTGCCGTTATTTTAACCGCAGCCAGTATGCTTGGAATGCGTCCGCTGTTAATGCTGATGAATACGCCAAAAGACATTTTTAATGATGCCTACACCTATATCATGATCATAAACGGAGGTCTGATCGCCACAATTTTTTACAATCTCTTTTCTTCCTATCTGCGTGCAGTAGGAAACAGCCAGGCTCCCCTTATTTTCCTGGTATTCTCTGCCATTTTAAATGTGATCCTGGATCTTCTTTTCATCATTCACTTTAATATGGGCGTAGCCGGTGCCGGTTACGCAACGATTCTGTCGCAAGGCATCTCGGCAATTCTCTGTTTGATTTATATTTTCCGCCGTGTTCCTACCCTGACACCCCAAAAGAAACACTGGAAACTGTATTCACGGGAAAGCCGTCAGCAGCTGACTATGGGTATCCCCATGGCTCTTCAGTTTGCCATTACCGCATCTGGGGCCATGATCATGCAGACTGCGATCAATCTGTTCGGTTCTGATGCCGTTGCTGCCTATACAGCCGCCGGAAAAGTCCAAAATCTGGTTCTGCAGGGCATGACTGCACTGGGACAGACTATGGCCGCCTACAGTGGTCAGAACTTTGGCAAAGGCGATATTCCACGGATCAAACAGGGCGTCAAAGCTGCCCTGCAAGCCTCCGCTGTATATTCAGTTACTGCCGGGATTCTGGTCTGTCTTTTGCTCCGCCCTTCTCTTCAACTGTTTTTCTCCGGAGATGTGGATCTGGACGCCATGCTTCCCTGGGCCAGAACGTACATTTACATGTGTACAGTATTCTTTATTCCTCTGAGTATGATTTTTATTTTCCGCAACACACTGCAAGGCTGCGGATACAGCTTTCTGCCTATGATGGGCGGCGTAGCTGAGCTGGTTGCACGCCTCATCGTTGCATTTATTTCCATGGCTGTCGTCAGCTATCCGCTAGCCTGCTTCTGCGATCCTGCAGCCTGGATTGCCGCCGGATCCCTGACTTCCATTTCTTATCTTTTTGTTATGAAAGACATTGACAAAAAATACAGCAATACTGCCTCTCAA
>CAKRNX010000184.1 GCA_934371475.1 uncultured Lachnospiraceae bacterium | reverse complement strand
TACATACGATACAACGATTGCACGTTCATATTATGAAAAGTTAACTCCTCTGGAAAAACAGCAGGTAATGATGGAAGCTGTTCTGGTAGAGGATCAGGAAATGCCGGAAGGACTGAAGCAGATACAGACATCTTCTGATGAGATCATTACGATAGAGGCAGCGCTGCCCGACGGCCAGGACGGACTGAAACGGACGGCGAATGGATATAAGGTCTCCGAGCAGGGAGCGTCGCTTGAATTGCCCTATGAGATAAAGGCGGGGTATGAGTGCTACGTCCGCCTGGTAGGGTTGGACAGAGATAAAGAATACAGTTTTGTCGATATCAGCACTTCTGATATCAGCAAGACGCTGACTGTCAGAGGAAAGAATGCGGCCTATACGCTGGGACGCAGTAATTATCTGGTTTATCTCGGATCGGGGGATGAGGAAAAGAATGATAAGCTGAAGATTATATTCCGCACAAAGGGGACATATAAACTGGAAAAAATTGAGCTGTGTTATGTACCGCTGGAACATTTCGCAGAGCGGGTGGAAGCGCGCAACAGCGATGCGATGGAGGATGCCGTATTTGAAAAGAATAAAATCAGTGGTCATATAAACCTGGATGAGTCCCGCTTTATGGTATTTTCCATTCCGTACAGCAGCGGATGGAGCGCAGAAGTTGATGGGCAGAGCGTATCTTTGCAGAAGGCGAATGCGGCGTATCTCGGCCTGAAGCTGGATGCCGGGGAGCATGAGATTGTACTGAATTATGTATCACCGGGCAGCAGAGCCGGCATACTGGTTACAGTGGTCTGCGCAGTGACTTATGTGATAGTTCTGATCCGATGGCTGCGGCGCAGAAAAACATCAGATGTGAGGTGACTCCCGCCTCTGTAATCCTGCGGGGCATTCTTGAATATAGCCGAAGCAGGTAAGTCCCCAGCTTCAATTGCGAAAAGCAATAAACAGTGGGGGGGATTGTGCAGGCAGGTTTTTTTGATACGGTAATCTGAGTAAGAATGCGTTTCAGGTGTGAGCAGACCTCTGTGATATTTATTCTGTACATTCCAGACTGTATTTGATAAAATGAGTAGAACATATGAGAAAATGTTTTTTGCAGGCAGGTTCCTGACTGTTGTTTATTGCGATTGGAACAGGGGACATACTTGATTTGGTTAAAATAAAAGGATCATTTGTGCGTGCGGCCGGCATGTCGGGATTGATCCGCAGAAAAGAGTTTTAGGAGGCAGGCAAATGCTGCATTCAGTAATTATTCCATGTTATAAGTCAGATCAGACGATCCGCAAAGTGGTGGAGCTGACCATGGCAGAGCTGGATAGGATAGGTCGTAAGGAATATGAGTTTGTTCTGGTAGACGACGGATCTCCCGACGGAGGCAAGACGCTGCAGGTTCTGCGGGGACTGGTAAGAGATTATGACTGTGTGAAAGTGGTGGAGCTGGCCAAAAATTCCGGCCAGCATAATGCGGTAATGGCAGGCCTCAATTATGCGTCCGGCGATATTATCATAGCGATGGACGATGATATGCAGACTCATCCTTCTCAGCTGCCGAAGATCCTGGACAAGCTTGATAAGGGATATGACATAGTATATGGATATTATCCTCACAAACAGCACAGCAGTTTCCGCAATTTTGGAAGTTATATCAATTACATGACGGTAAGGATCCTGCTGAAAAAGCCCAAAGAGCTGAAAACTTCCAGTTTCTGGGCAATCCGTAAGTTCGTGCGTGATTACGCGGTGGAGTACCGCAGTGCCTATACGCATTTGCAGGGCGTGTTCTTGCGTATCACCCGGAATATCGGGTCAGTGCCGGTGGAGCATTTTAAGCGGGAAGTGGGTACATCCAACTATACAATGAAAAAACTGCTGCAGTTGTGGGCGAATATTCTGGGGTTCTCAGTAGTGCCTCTTCAGATGGCGACAATTCTTGGCTTTATTTTTGCTGTGTTTGGCATTCTTGGAGCTATTGCGGTGATTATCAGGAAGATAGTCCGGCCGGTTACCTACATTGGATGGCCTTCCATGATGGTGTGCATCTGTTTCTTTTCCGGTATTATTCTGATGTTTATGGGACTGATCGGAGAGTATGTGGGAAGAATATTCCTTGGCATCAGCAACAATCCGCAGTATGTTGTACGGCAGGTGGATGAACACGGTGTGATCCCGGATATCGCCGATGGAGCAGGCGGCAGGGAAAAAGTAATGACAGAAGGTGCAGATCAAAATACGCACGGAGCAGACGGTGTATGTTTGCAGGAAAAACAGGACGGACAGGCGAAGGGGGATTTGATGAAATGAAAAAACTGATGAGTATGGGAGCGGGGATTTACCAGGTGCCTCTGATAAAGAAGGCAAAGGAGATGGGTATTTACACCATCGCGGTCAGCATTCCGGGAAATTATCCGGGATTTGCGGTGGCAGATGAGGTATGTCATATCAATACAGTAGATTATGAGGCGGTCCTGAAAGTGGCCAGAGAAAAACAGATTGACGGAATTGTGACCGCGGGCACGGATGTGGCGGTGATTACGATCGGAAGGGTCTGTGATGAGATGAAACTCAAGGGACTTAGTTTTGAGGCGGCAAAGATTGCATCAGACAAGATGCTGATGAAGGAACGCTATGAAGCGTGTGGTGTGAGGACTGCCCGTTTCCGCAAAGTACACTTTGAGGATAATCTTGAGACTGCAATAGAGGGACTGGAATATCCGCTGATTTTCAAGGCAGTAGATTCATCTGGCAGCCGCGGGATTACCAGAGTCAATGATCCGTCAGGGATTGAGGGAGCCGTAAATGCCGTCAGAAACATTACCAGAAAAGATTATTACATTGTAGAAGAGTTCATTATCGGTGAGGAGTTCGGTGCGCAGGCATTTGTATATGACGGAAAAGTTCAGTTTGTACTGCCCCATGGAGATTACGTGTTTGTAGGAGATACGGGTGTTCCGGTAGGACATTTTGCACCGTATGAGCTTTCAGAAGAAAATCTGAAGGATGTGTATGAGCAGACAGAGAAAGCAATCCGTGCTATGAAGCTGGATAATTGTGCAATCAATGCGGATTTCATCATGCGGGACGGACAGACGTATGTGCTGGAGATTGGAGGCCGTTCAGGGGCTACGTGTTTGGCGGAGCTGGTTTCGATTTACTATGGGTATGATTATTATGAGAAAATTATTCAGGCAGCGCTGGGAGAGGCTCCGGATTTTCCGCAGGATCATGCAGTTCCCAATGCCAGCAAACTGCTGATGAGCAGCAGGGATGGTGTGATTTGTTCTATCTCTAACAGAAATGAAAAGAATGACAAGATTTGTGAGATCATGTTCGATTATACAGTGGGCGATCAGGTGAAAAAATTCCGCGTGGGTCCCAACAGGATCGGGCACGTGATTACGAAGGGAGATACCCTGGAAGACGCAACGAGAGTGCTGCAGGAGGCTCTTGACAAAATAGAGATACAGGTGGAGTAGAGGAGGGGATTTATGTTTGAAAAATTGCAGAAAAAACTGGGAAATGTGTACCTGTTTTTTGATCTGACAAAAATGACAAAAAAAATACCGAAAAATTTTTCCAAAGTAATGCATATCCAGTCAAGACGGCTGCAGAAACTGGTAAAAAAGGCATACGAGATCCCCTTTTACAGAGAGCGCTTTGATGCGGCAGGCGTAAAACCGGAAGATATCCGGACAGGAGACGATCTGGCGAAGCTGCCGCTGCTGACGAAGGATGAGCTGAGGGAATGGATGGCAAAGGAGATTGAAAATCCCAGATATGAGAACTGGATCGTAGATACAACGAGCGGGTCTACCGGAAAACCGCTGTCTATCCTGTTTTCACCGAGGGAAAAGGCCTATATGAAGGCCAACTGGTTTCGCGTGATGATGGTGGCGGGGTATAATCCGTTTTTTGGCAAGACGATGAGCCGCATCAACGCCCATGACGAGAATGCCGGAGGTCGGGATACATTTCTGCAGCGTTTTGGCATTCTGCGGAGAAAGTATGTAGATCAGTATGCACCGGAAGAAGAAGTCATTGATGCAATTAATGAGTATAGGCCGGACTGGCTGTATATGAATAAGACAGAGCTGATGCGCCTTGTTCTCTACAGCAATCGGACGGGTAAAAAGATTTTCCATCCGAAATTTTATGATCCCATCAGCGAAAAAGTGGACGAGAATAACAGAAAGCTGTTTATCAAAACACTGGGCGAGGGAATCATTGATTCTTACGGAAGTGCTGAGA
>CAKRNX010000183.1 GCA_934371475.1 uncultured Lachnospiraceae bacterium | reverse complement strand
GATATTGGAATTCATTTCTGCGAAGAAAAATATGGAAATTGCAATGGAAAATTACAAGAAAAAGAAGGTCCTGCAATTGCAGAAGGGCTGCTTAGAAAATTAGGGTTTGATCAAGATGTGTCTAATCGGGTTCAGTATTTGATTGCACATCATCATACATATAATAATATTAATGAAATTGATTATCAGATATTGGTAGAGGCTGATTTTCTGGTTAATATTATGGAGGATGGTTTGACGAACGAAGCAGCCTTAAAAGCATATCATAATATTTTTAAAACGGCAGGCGGAAAAATGATTTGCAGGGAAATGTTTGATCTTTGACATAACAATAGCATTATAAGTCGGTTTCGGTTATTGTGAATTAATTATAGGACAGGAGAAAGAGTACGATGACAAAAGCATTAGTTATAGTAGATATGCAGACAGATTTTATCAGCGGTGCACTGGGTTCAAGAGAAGCGGTTGCTATTGTGAATGGTGTAAAAGAGCGTGCGGAGAAACTGGTGTCAGAAGGATATACTGTATTTTTCACAAGGGATACACACAATGAAAAATATATGGAGACGCTGGAAGGAACATATCTTCCGGTTCCACATTGTATTGAAAATTCGGAGGGGTGGAAGATTATTCCGGAACTTCAGGATATTCCGGGAGTATATATTAATAAATATACATTCGGGTATAATGAATGGAAGCAGTCTTTTGATCTTGCATTTGAAGGGAGAGAGGTGGAAGAAATTGAATTAATGGGGGTATGCACAGATATTTGTGTTGTGTCAAATGCGTTGATTTTGCGGATGTTATATCCAAATACAGAAATTACGGTGCATGCGGACTGCTGTGCAGGGGTGACGCCGGAAAAGCACAGAGCTGCGCTGGAGATAATGAAAAGCTGCCAGATCCATGTGGTAGAAAGCTCTCGCTGACAGATTGTAAAGCGACTGTATTTATGAGCATACCGAAAAACAAAATGGGAATGTCCGTTTTACCGGGCGGGAAACATTAAGTGCAGCAGGGGAGAAAATGATGAGGAAAAAAAGAACATTTTTATTAATTGCAATAATTGCTGTAGCGGGATCATTATATGCTTGTAAAAAACAGGATTCAGGAATGACAAAAACAACGGACAGTAAGGAACAGATGGTCAGTGAAAAAGAAAATATATCCCCGGATGATACTGAAAAAAATAAGTCGGAGATGGAAATGACGGATGGGATGCAGAGTACGGAGAAGAAAGAAGAATCCACTACGAATGGTGCAGAAAGGAATCAGACTGTGGATTAGAGGGGGATTGAAAAGTTCACTGCAACATGCAATAATTTTTAACAAAAGGTATCCTTGTCTGTACCGGATTTGTATAGTACAATAAAGAACAGAGAATACAGAGAAGGAGCAGACGGTGTTGTCAGAGTATGTTTGAAACATGCCCTGGAGCGGCACAGAGAGAGTAAATGAAGAAAATAGAAACAAATCCGGGACATGTGATCTGTCAGGTATATCCGGACTCCATAGCGCAGGAGATGGGAATTGAGCCGGGAGATGTGCTGCTGGAAGTGAATAATAAAAAGCTAGAAGATGTATTTGATTACCGTTATCTGATGAAGGATGAGTATATTGATGTACTGATCCGTAAAAAGAATGGCGGGGAGTGGCTGCTGGAGATTGAGAAGGATTACGATGAAGATCTGGGTGTAGAATTTGAAAACGGACTGATGAGCGAATACCGTTCCTGCAGCAACAAGTGTATCTTCTGTTTTATTGATCAGATGCCTCCGGGAATGAGAGAGACGCTGTATTTTAAGGATGATGATTCCAGACTTTCTTTTCTTCAGGGCAATTACATTACAATGACTAACATGAATCAGGAAGATATCGACCGCATTATCCGGATGCATCTGGCGCCGATCAACATTTCCGTGCAGACGACCAATCCGCAGCTTCGCTGTCAGATGCTGCACAACCGGTTTGCCGGGGAAAAACTGAAATTTCTGGATGTGCTGTATGAACATCATATTGAGATGAACGGACAGGTTGTCTGCTGCAAGGGTGTTAATGACGGAGCAGAGCTGGATCGCACGATCCGGGATCTGACGAAATATCTGCCGTTTATGCGCAGCGTTTCCGTGGTACCTGCCGGTCTGACAAAATACCGAGAAGGCCTGTATCCGCTGGAACTGTTTAACGGTGAGGAAGCGGGGCAGGTGATTGACCTGATTGAGAGATATCAGAAGGAATGCCATGAAAAGTACGGGCTTCATTTTATCCATGCCAGTGATGAGTGGTACTTTCTGGCAGGCCGGGATTTCCCGGAAGAGGAACGGTATGACGGATATATTCAGCTGGAAAACGGCGTGGGAATGATGCGTCTTCTGATAACGGAGTTTCATGAAGCACTGCAGGAGGTCATCGGGCGGGAAGATTATTCTGCACGAAGAAAAGCCTTTCATCGAACAGTGACGGTTGCGACAGGAATGCTGACTAGATCTGCCATGGAGCAGATGATGAAGGAGATTGTGGTGCATTTTCCAGGATTGACCGTCCATGTAAAGGGGATCCGCAATGATTTCTTCGGAGAGATGATTACAGTATCCGGGCTGATTACGGGTACGGATCTGGTTGCGCAGCTCAAAGAGATGGAGATACAGGGTACGGATCCGGGTGAACAGATACTGATTCCGGAAAATATGCTTCGAACCGGGGAGGAAGTTTTCCTGGATGACATGACACTAAGTCAGGTGCAGGAGCAGTTGGGGCGGTCGGTTATGCCGGTGGAGTCTTCAGGAGGGTCGCTGGTGGAGGCAATCTTAAGTCCCGATTACCGGATGATGCGCGACAATGGGACAGTAGGTTATATTCAGGCATACGACAGAGAAAATAGTGTCCTGCGACCGGAGAGGGTGCAGGCGGAAGGATCAGAAAAGGAGACCGGAGATTTATGAAGTTCTCTACGAAGGGAAGATATGCTCTCAGGATTATGATTGACCTGGCGGTAAATGACAATGGCGAATACATCAGGCTGCGGGATATTTCAGAGCGGCAGGGGATTACGGTAAAATATCTGGAGCAGATTATGCCGCTGCTGACCAGAGCGGGAATGGTGAGGAGCTACCGGGGCAACAACGGCGGGTATCGTCTGAGCCGTAGGCCGGAGGAATATACAGTCGGAGAGATCCTGCGCACGACGGAAGGGAATCTTGCGCCGATTCCCTGTCTGGAGGATGAGCCAAATCAGTGCCCCCGGAGTCAGGAGTGTACGACGCTGCCTTTCTGGGAAGGTATGTGGCGCGTGATCAATGAGTATGCGGACAGCGTAAAGCTGGCGGATCTGATCAGACGAGATTATTATGCGGAGGGTATCTGAATAACAGGAAAGCCGCTTGCTTGGGGAGCGGGATGAACAGGCAACGTAAAAGGGTGTATGTTTGCGCCCGTGGGATCAGAAGTTTTGAAATTAACAGGATATGTTCAGATATCAGGAGACTCTTCTCTGACAAATATAGATTGTCAGAGAAGAGTTTTTTGTGTCATATGAAATTTAAGTCCTTATAACAATTTTTACAAAGCTGTTGACAAAGTACGAAAACAGATATATAATCCAAGTTATCAGATAAAACATATCGAAAAAGTAGGAATAAGGAGGGCATACATTATGGCAAACGTATATAAGGGTACACTCGGACTGATCGGAAAAACTCCTCTGGTGGAGCTTGTTAATATTGAAAAAGAGCTGGGATTGGAGGCAAAGGTTCTTGCAAAATTGGAGTATTTTAATCCCGCCGGAAGCGTGAAGGACAGAGTGGCCAAGGCACTGATCGAAGATGCAGAGCAGAAAGGACTGCTGAAGGAGGGTTCTGTGATTATCGAACCGACTTCTGGTAATACAGGTATTGGCCTGGCTTCTATCGCAGCGGCAAAAGGATATCGTATTATCCTGACCATGCCGGAGACGATGAGTGTAGAGAGAAGAAATATCCTGAAGGCTTATGGTGCTGAGCTTGTACTGACGGATGGAGCTAAAGGAATGAAGGGTGCGATTGCCAAGGCAGAAGAGCTGTCCAAGGAGATCCCGAATGCATTCGTACCGGGACAGTTTGTCAATCCTGCCAACCCGACTGCACACAGAACTACGACCGGTCCTGAGATCTGGGAGGATACAGATGGCAGTGTCGATATCTTTGTAGCAGGCGTAGGTACCGGAGGTACACTGACAGGCGTTGGTGAGTATCTGAAATCAAAGAAACCGGAAGTGAAAGTGGTAGCAATGGAGCCGGCCAGCTCTCCGGTACTTTC
>CAKRNX010000182.1 GCA_934371475.1 uncultured Lachnospiraceae bacterium | reverse complement strand
CTTCCATAAAATTTTGAATTTTTTATGATATTTTCAGGTATCTTTTCTTAGCTTTTCAGTATCTTTTCCGTGCTCTTAAAAAAGAATCAAATACCTCCGGAGGATTTTTGTAAAACCGACATTTACCGTCTGCCTACTCTTATCCTACCGGAGGCTATATTCAGATAGGGGATTGACTCCCACCACTGATACTAATTTGTTCCTCTCCACCTGCAGAGGTGGGAGTCATCTCACATCTGATATTGAAAAATACTTTTTGCTGCAGATAACGGAAATGTTTTGTTTCCACCATCTGAAAATCTCAATTAGCAGATCCCTGTCACTTCATAATCCTGATCCTCCACTGCTTTTTTCAGCACGTCGTTTTCCACTTCCGCATTCAGTTTTACAACTGCGGTTCCCGCTTCGTGGCTTACCGCAGCCTCATCCACCTGTGGCAGTGCCTCCAGTGCTTTCTTTACCCTTGCCTCGCAGTGTCCGCACATCATTCCCTTGATTTCCATTGTTTTTTCCATTGTGTTTGTCTCCTCTTCTTCCTGTACTGCTGTTACTGTTTTTCTTTTTATCTTTTTATCCCTTTTCCAGTCATACATGGAAAAAAGATTTAAGCGAAGTGCATTTGTTACCACACAGAAGCTGGAAAGGCTCATAGCCGCAGCCCCGAACATGGGATTTAATTTCCATCCAAACAGAGGATACCACACTCCTGCTGCCAGAGGAATACCAATCGCATTGTAAATAAACGCCCAGAACAGATTTTCATGAATATTGCGCAGTGTAGCGCGGCTCAAACGGATTGCTGCAGGCACATCCAGCAATCTACTCTTCATCAGCACTACATCCGCTGCATCGATAGCAATGTCGGTACCTGCACCGATCGCAATACCAATATCTGCTCTTGTCAGCGCCGGCGCATCATTGATACCGTCACCTACCATCGCAGTTTTCCCTTTTTTCTTCAGCTCACGTATCACTGCTTCTTTTCCGTCCGGCAACACCCCTGCAATCACTTCATCCACACCGGCCTGCTTACCGATCGCCCTGGCTGTGCGTTCATTATCTCCTGTCAGCATCACGACATGGACACCCATATGCTGAAGCTCCCGGACTGCCTGCGGGCTGTCCGACTTAATCACATCCGCTACGGCAATAACGCCCAACAGTTTTTCATCTGCTGCAAAGTACAGCGGTGTTTTCCCTTCCTCTGCCAGCGCTTTTGCCTTCTGTTCAATCTGTCCCGGAATTTCGGCTTTCCCGCTGATAAATCTCTGGTTGCCTCCTGCCAGCACCCTGCCTTTCCAGGTACCGGTCAGCCCATTGCCGGGCACTGCCTGAAAGTCCTCTGCCGCCTGTTCCCGGTAATTTCTGTTTTCCGCCATCTTCAGCACAGCCTTGGAAAGCGGATGCTCACTCTTCTGCTCCAGCGCGCACGCTGCCCGCAGCAGTTCCTCCTCTCTCACACCATCCGCCAGGATCATGTCTGTCACTTCCGGCTCGCCGCTGGTGATTGTTCCTGTCTTATCCAGCGCAACAATCTCCACTTTTCCTGCTTCTTCCAGAGAAACCGCTGTCTTGAACATTGTGCCATGCCTGGCTCCCATTCCATTTCCGACCATGATCGCAACCGGTGTTGCCAGTCCAAGAGCGCAGGGGCAGCTGATCACCAGCACGGAAATCCCTCTCGCCAGCGCAAAACCAATGCTCTGTCCTGTCAGAAGCCAGACCGCAATCGTGACAATGGCAATCGTAATCACCGTCGGAACAAACACACCGGATACCTTGTCTGCTGCCTTGGCAATCGGAGCTTTGGTGGCCGCCGCATCGCTGACCATCTGAATAATCTGGGAAAGTGTTGTATCTTCGCCGACCCTGGTAGCCTTACAGGTAAGAAAACCAGACTGATTCAACGTAGCTGCGGAAACCTTATCTCCCTCAGCCTTGTCCACCGGGATGCTTTCTCCCGTCAGTGCTGACTCATTCACTGCGCTGCTGCCTTCCAGCACCACACCGTCTACAGGAATATTTTCTCCGGGGCGTACCACAAACAGGTCTCCTGTCTTAATCTGCTCAACAGGAACTTCCATTTCTTTCCCATCCTGCAGGATCGTAGCCGTCTTGGGTGCCAGCTTCATCAGGCCTTTCAGCGCATCTGTCGTCTTGCCCTTGGAATGAGCCTCCAGCATCTTGCCGACGGTGATCAGCGTCAGGATCATAGCTGCGGACTCAAAATAAAACTCATGCATATAGGACATGACACCTTCCATGTCCCCTTGAACCTGCGCCCCGGTCATGGCAAACAGCACATACACACTATATCCGAAAGAAGCCGTAGCCCCTAATGCTACTAATGTATCCATATTTGGGGCTCTGTGAAACAGACTCTTAAATCCATTGATAAAAAATTTCTGGTTGATTACCATGACCCCTACTGTCAGCAGTAGCTGCAGCAGTCCCATGGCAACATGATTCCCATCAAAGAATGACGGCAGTGGCCAGCCCCACATCATATGTCCCATAGACACATACATCAGCGGGATCAGCAGACACAGCGAGGCAATCAGCCTTCGTTTCAGCACCGGCGTTTCCTTGTCTGCCAGCATATCCTCATAATCTCCTGACTTCTGTGTTTCTCTTCCGTGACTGCCCTTTAATGACGCTCCATATCCTGCCGCTTCTACCGCCTCAATCACCTGCTGGGACGAAGCCGTTCCAGACACTCCCATCGAGTTGGTCAGAAGACTGACGGAACACTCTGTCACACCCGGCACCTTCGATACAGCTTTTTCCACCCTGGCACTGCAGGCTGCACAGCTCATCCCCGTCACCGTATACTGCTCCATAACTGTTTTCCTCCTTTGCTTATTAATCAAATACTTTCAAATACAAGTCTCTCATCTGGCTATTGCTTTTCGCAAAACAACAGGAAAGTAACCTTGTGGGGGATGCACGCTACTTCATAAGCTTCTGCAGCAGAACTACCAGCTCGTCAATCACTTCGTCATTTCCCGCACGGATATTCTCCGCCACGCAGGTGCGTACATGACTGGCCAGAAGCACCTTATTAAAACTGTTCAGCGCTGCGCTGACTGCCGCCACCTGCGTTAGAATATCCGTACAGTACATATCCTTTTCTACCATGCCCTGTATCCCTCTGACCTGTCCTTCGATCCGTTTCAGACGGTTCATCAGATCCTTGTACTCTTTCTCTGAACGGTGCTTCTGCTTATGCTGACAGCAGCATACCTCTGCCTGCACCTCTGTTTTTTCTTTTTCACTGTCCGGGATACCCGCATCTTCAGTTTTCTGTTCATCCGAACAACAGCAACTCTTTTTATCTTCTGATACTTTCTTTTCTTCCGACATCTATTCACCTCCGATAAAACATTAACTTCAAAATACCCACACCGGGTATCCTGACAGTTATCAGTGTATACCCCTGGTGGGTATTTGTCAAGATCTTTTTTACTGTATCAGTAAACCTAACCTGCTATCAATGGAGAGGGTCGGCGCAAAACCATTGTCCACCGGACAATGTATGCCCTGCCGGAGGCTATATCAGATGAGGGGATTGACTCCCACCACTGATACCAACTTGCTTCCCGCCACCTATAGAGGTGGGAGTCACTTTCCCATCTGATGTAGGAGTTATCTCACATCTGATATCTTTTTTCTCATTCCGCTACGGTATCCCGCTCTGCCGCTTTCTTCGCATATTCCACTGTCACCAGATTTTCATACGGGACACGCTCCTTCAGTTCTCCCGCGTCCTCCAGAATATCCTGCAGAAGTTCGAAGCTCTCCTGTTCAAAAATCAGATCCATCTTCCAGGTATCTTGATCCTGGTAACGCTTTACAATCGCTGTAATCGTGTCCGGATCTGTCTCTGCAAACTGCGGTGCAATCACGGCTGCAATCTCTTCCGGACTATGGGTTTCCACATATTCCAGTCCTCTCTGCACCGCATTGGTAAATTTCTGAATGAGTTCCGGATGAGATGCCATATAGTCTTTCTTTGCACAGTAGGCTGTGTATGGCACATATCCTGAATCCACTCCAAGAGACGCTACCACATATCCTGCGCCCTGCTGCTCCAGCAGTGTCGCAGCCGGTTCAAATTCTACAGTATACGCCGCTTCATCGCTTCCCATAAACGCCGCGGCTGTAGAGCCAAAGTCAATACTTTTGTCTATCTCCAGATCAACTTCCGGATCTATGCCATTCTTTTTCAAAATATATTCAAATACCATTTCCGGCATGCCACCTGTCAGCACTATCACAATGTAAATAATCATCCGATAGTTGTTTCGCAGTGGTTTCTGGTGATAAAT
>CAKRNX010000181.1 GCA_934371475.1 uncultured Lachnospiraceae bacterium | reverse complement strand
CCCTCATGGCAGGCCGCGGCACAGGCTCCGCATCCGTTGCATTGATCCTGATCTATCGTAATGATACGTCTCTTCATCTCAATACCTCCCGAAAAATTATTGTGTCACATCAGATGCACGACGTGTACCTCATAGCAAGAATGTCGCAGCATTCTTGAATATGTTGCATCTCTTGTTTATTTATTTTGCTCTCCTTGCTTTCATGGCCTTATCATAGTACAATCAGATCAATAAGTCGGTTGAATTTTCAACAAAATTTAAAAAAGAGGATTTTTATGAACGATTTTTTATCTGTAATTGGTTCTTCTTCCCTGTTTTCCGGCATTAAAGAGCAGGAACTGAAAGCAATGCTCTCCTGCCTTGAGGCAAAAAAAGAAAGCTTCCCGAAGGACGCTTTTCTTCTCCGATCCGGTGACACAACAGAGTCGATCGGATTTGTCCTTTCAGGAAGCCTGCTGATTATACAGGAAGATATCTGGGGCAACCGCAATATTCTGTCAAAACTAAGACCTGGTCAGTCTTTTGCCGCAGCTTTTGCCTGCGCGCCCTCTTCTGTTTTAAATGTAGATATTGTGGCGGAAACACCTGTTACCGTACTTTTTCTGAACGTCCGGCGTATTCTGACCGTATGCCCGTCGGCCTGTGTACACCACAGCCATATGATCCGCAATCTGCTCAGCGAGCTGGCCGAAAAAAACCTTTTGTTCAATGAAAAACTGACGCATATGGGGCAGCGCACTACGAGAGCCAAATTAATGTCCTATCTCTCCGCCGAGGCACAGCGGCACGGCGCATATGAATTTGACATTCCCTTCTCCAGGCAGCAGCTGGCCGATTATCTTGGCATTGAGCGCAGCGGACTGTCCCTCGAACTTGGCAAAATGCGCGATGACGGGCTGCTGGAATTTCATAAAAACCATTTTTTACTGAAAAAATAATCACACCATTCCAGCCGCTTTCAGCCACTTAGCTTCATCACGGAGCGTTTCTGCATAGGGACGGGTACGGTATCCCAGTTCTCTGCGCGCTTTTGAGTAATCAAACTGATTATTTCGCTCCAGATTGTAAACGGAGAATGTGGTCATAACCGGTGCTTTCCCGGTGCGCTTGGCTTTCCGTTCCTCTGATCCTGCGATCATTTTTGCAACTCCCAGCGGCAGATACATTTTACAGGTACCGCAGTGCAGCTCCTTCATAATCGTATCTCTGCTCCGCAGTTTATCCTCTTTACAGAATCTTCGCCGCCTTCTCGCACACTTCGAACGCTTCATCATATTTCGCCTCTATCATAGAAGCGACCTTTTCGCTCCGCTCTTTTTTTACCCTCTGATAAACAAAATAAGATGATCCCCACAAAAGGAATCCCGGAATTGCCAGCACCACCATCATCCAGATCATGGGGTGTTTTGCTGTAACGGCGAACACAGAACCTGCCATGAAGACGCATCCGACCAATCCGCAGATTACCGACACCAGCGTTGGCACTGTCTTTTTCGAGTGCTGCAGTGTTCTGATTTCATTCATACATGCCTCATAATGGCGCTGCAGCCGCGTCAGCTCTACTTTGTTAAGTATATTCCTGCTGCGCTTCATGTACAGTGTAGCCTTTCCCATGTTTTTTTCTGCCGGCATATTCTCATCCATTTTCCAGCCAAATTTCTGATAGCTGTCTATATACTGGGAACACAGATCTCCCTCTACCGTCACTTTCTGATAATCAAATACGCCCATTTCCTGTTCCTTCATTTTTATGCCTTTCTACTTTCTAAATTAAAATTAAGATATTAAAACACCTTAACTCCAGATTACACGAATTACTATCTGCTTCTCGCTCCCACAATTTGCCCCTCCATATTCACATATCGTGAAGCTTACGTTCCATTTTTGAAACTATGCTCTGTCTGATTTCGGGATCACAACCATAAAGGTACTTCCTTTTCCGGGCGTGCTGTCCACTTTTATCTGAAAATGATTCAGCTGCAGCACCCGCAGGGCAAGGGCAAGCCCCAGGCCGTTCCCCGCTGTAGCACGCGATGTATCGCCCTGGTAAAATTTTTCAAAAATATGCGCTTTTGTCTCCTCACTCATTCCGCATCCCGTATCACGCACCGAGACATAAATCATATTCCCTTCCGTTCTCTGAGAAAGAAATATGCTTCCGCCGGGTTCCGTGAATTTCACCGCATTAGAAAGCAGATTGTTCCAGACCAGTTCCATCAGAGCCGGATCCGCATCAATCATGGCAGAGTCCTCCAGATCCGCATCAAACCCCAGTCCTTTCCTCTCCCATGCCGGTTCATAACCGATCGCGCACTGCACCAGCTGTTCACATACATCATAAGTTTTTGTCTCCGGCGTAATCGTCTGCTTCTCCAGTTTGTTCAGTTTCAGGATATTGCTGATCAGATTCGCAAGCCTTTTGCTGGAATGAAAAATCAGATCCGCATACCGCTTCTGTTCTTCATTCAGCTCTCCCCGGCATAGCAGTTCCGCATTATTCTGTATCGTCGCTAACGGTGTTTTGATTTCATGGGATACATTAGAGAAGAAATCTGTCTTCAGCGTTTCGATACTCCCCAGCTCCTCCACCATCTTATTAAAATCAAGAATCATGTGATCCAGATAATCCAGCCTGTCCGATGTGTGAAGCGGCGCAACATAAATGGAAAAATCGCCCTCCGCCACTTTTTTGGTGGCGTCTGCCAGCTGATGCATCGGTTCTTCATAAGATTTCTGGATCTCTCTGCGGGTAAAAAATGTCAGCCCTGCCGCAACAGCAGACCAGTAAACAATCGGGATCACTGTCTGTATGATTTCGTTCCAGTGAAATGCATTTGCCAGCACCAAAAGTCCTGTGTGGATCCCGCTCATAAAAAGCAGGACAATCAGATAAATAAAAAAGATGGACATTGGAAAAAGACTGTCCTTTACGGGCACTCCATATCTTAATTCCGTTTTTTCTCTCATAAGAGCACCGCCTTATATCCCAGACCTCTGACTGTCTTGATCTCAAAGCCATTGCAGTTGGAGAATTTGTCCCGTAATTTTGTCACATAGACATCTACTGCCCGCAGGCTGGTTCCCGAATCAATCCCCCAGAATTCATCCATCAGCTGAGCCCTGGAAAATGTCTTTTTCGGATAAGAAAGCAGTTTATAGAGAATATTAAATTCCCGCGTTGTGACAGAGATCTCTTCACCGTCAACGACCGCTGACATTCCATCTGCATCCAGCTCCAGGTTTCCCACAACAAGCTTCCGTTCAGCCTCAATGCTGGCCCTGCGCAGCAGCGCACGCACACGCATCTCCAGCTCCGCCAGTTCTACAGGCTTGACCATATAATCGTCTACCCCCAGCTGAAATCCTTTCCGCTTGGCGGGCAGATCATCTCTGGCCGACATAAAAAGGATCGGAATGTGTTTATTGACCTGTCTGACAGTCTCTGCAAACTCGAAACCGTCTGTTCCCGGCATCATAATATCTGAAATAATCAGTTCATAAAGATGATTGTACATCTCGTCGTAGGCATCATTTGCACTGAAAACACCTTTTGTCTCAAATCCGCAGTCATTCAGATACATACACACTGTCCGGTTCAGATTTTTATCATCATCTACTACAAGAATATGGATCATGTCTCTTTCCCCCTTCATATACATTCGATGTGAAGCAGCCTCCATTTCTGTCAGCGGCGAGAAACAAATCAGTATCAATGACGGGAAACAATCCCCCTCGGATATAGCCTCCGGCAAAACACACATCGCCCATCGGATCATGTCCGTCCGGTCAAAGACCTGTAGATACTTCACACGTTTCCTATAAAATACTCTCTATTTGTTTTTTATTTGTTGGAGAATTATTTACAAATTGTTAATTCTGCACTCTCACTTTTATTATAAAGAGATTGATTTCAGATCTCAACTGCTTTGAAATGTCTTTAAATAGGATTCTCAGAAGGCTGCGGCAGCAGTTTCCTTTATTTTGCCGCATGGCACCATGGTATATTGTAATCAACATCTTATCATACTGTATGGAAAGAATGGATTTTATTTGAAATTTTTTAAATAAATTTGACCTTCCTGCTTGAATGTTGTATGATAAAGAAAAACAAGAAAGGAGAATTCCAATGAAAAAGTTTCTGGATGAGTTCAAGGCATTTGCCCTTCGCGGAAATGTCATGGACATGGCAGTCGGTGTCATTATCGGAGGTGCATTTTCCGGGATTGTGACCTCCCTGACCGACAATTTCATCAATCCTATTCTTAATGTACTGACAGGAGGAGCCGCCTACACACTTCAGGATGTTTCGGGGTTTGCATCTGCATTCCTTTCCGCTGTGGTAAACTTCATTATCATGGCT
>CAKRNX010000180.1 GCA_934371475.1 uncultured Lachnospiraceae bacterium | reverse complement strand
AGAGGATGCAAAAGAGCGTGACGCCGACAAAGCGCCGTTCAAACAGCTGCTGAACGGAGCATGGAAGTTTGAGTTTGCGGATAATCCGGCCGGAAGAAATACGGAATTTTACAAAAACGAATATGATGTCAGCGGATGGGACGAGATCACGGTTCCTTCTAACTGGCAGACAGAAGGATACGATTATCCCAAATATACAGATACACGACTGCCCTGGGAAGGCGTTGAAACACCGGAGCTGGGAGTCGCACCGGTAAAATATAATCCGGTAGGTTCCTACAGAAGAAGCTTTACCACTCCGGCAGAGTGGGATGGCAAAGAGATCCTGGTATCATTCCAGGGTGTGGAGTCTGCATTCTATGTCTGGGTGAACGGAGAGTATGTAGGATACAGCGAGGACAGCTACACACCGGCTGAGTTTGATATCAGCAGCTATCTGAATGCGCCCGGCGAAGAAAACAGCATTTCCGTGCAGGTGTATCGCTGGTCGGACGGAAGCTATCTGGAGGATCAGGATTTTATCCGTCTGAGCGGTATTTTCAGAGATGTATTCCTGTTCTGCAAGGATAAAGAAGCTTCTATTTTTGATTTTAACTATACAACAGAGTTTGACGATGCGTACGAAAATGCGGTTCTGAATGCGGAGACAACACTTCGCCGCTACAGCGAAGAGGGCGATGCAGAAGGATATGTTGTGGAAGCAACTCTGTTTGATGCAGACGATCAGGTGGTATTTAGCCAGTCTATGGGGGATGTTGTTTTTGATGGGGAAGAAGCAACAGTGACACTGGCAGTGGATGTAGAATCACCGAAACAGTGGTCTGCAGAAGAACCGAATTTATATCAGATGGTATTTGCATTAAAGGATGGAGAAGGTAATATCATAGAGACTGCCGGATGCAACGTTGGATTCCGTCAGGTGGAAATTATCAATAAAGGGACAGCGGAAGCTCAGATTACGATCAACGGACAGCCGATTATGTTCAAGGGTGTGAACCGTCATGAGACTTCCGGTGAGACAGGACGTCATATCACGGAAGAGAGCATGATTAAGGACATCAAATTAATGAAGCAGTATAACATTAATGCGGTCCGTAATTCTCATTATCCGAATGAGGCAAGGTGGTATGAGCTGTGTGATGAGTATGGTCTGTATATGATCGATGAGGCCAACATTGAGTCTCACGGAGTGAATGATTACATTCCGCAGAGTGATCCGGACTGGATCCTGGCATGTAAGGACCGTATGACCAGTGCGATTGAGCGAAGCAAGGTGCACCCCTGTATTCTGCTGTGGTCTCTGGGAAATGAGTCTTACAACGGAGATACCTGGGCAGAGCTTGGAAAACTGTGTAAGGAACTGGATCCGACCAGACTGGTTCACTATGAAGGAAACAGAGATATTCCGGAAGTAGATGTATGGTCCAGAATGTACCGCCGTGTCAACAACCTGGATAAAATGGACAAATATGCCAACCCGCTGGTTTGGTGGGGCAACTATGGAACAAAGCCGGCATTCCAGTGCGAGTATGCGCATGCGATGGGAAATGGCATCGGAAACCTGAAAGAATACTGGGATGTCTATGAGTCATATCCCAACCTGCAGGGCGGATTTATCTGGGACTGGGTGGACCAGACGATTTATGTGGAAACACCTGTGGACAAAATGCTGGACAATGCCGGAAAGAACATTGATGTTTATCTGAACGGCGAGCTGTCCGAGGATGGAAGAGAAGGCATGGCGATGAAGGGCTATGCAGAGTGCTACAATGACGAAGCGCTGAACTTCCGCGGAAATGATGCGTTCACACTGGAAGCATGGGTAAAACCGGATGCTGTAGATGAGACCAGTCCGATTATCACCAAGGGTAACGGAGAATGGATGTGTACCGAGTCTTACGGACTGCAGAGAGTAGTGGCATTTGACGATGAAACAGGTGAAAAGACAGATGACCACCTGGAATTTTATATTTACAATCAGAACTGGAATAACAATGAAGGCGTGTACGAAAAAGCAGCAGCGTCCATCGCTACGCCGGATGACTGGGCAGATAACTGGCATCATGTGGCAGGTACATATGACGGAACTGTTCTGACGCTCTATCTTGACGGAACAGCAGTGGCGCAGGCAGAGGACGCGGCAGGCATCGCAGGCGGCGGAAATGCGGTAGGTATCGGTGCAGATATCACATATGATGCACAGAACCCGAATGTACCGGCAGTATTTAACGGACTGATTGACAGCGTTCGCATTTACGAGAGAGCGCTGAGCGCAGAAGAACTGACCGCCGAAGACAGAACAGCAGATGACAGTACAGTCGTATGGCTGGATTTTGAGGGAACCACTGACAGAACTTACAGCCGGGAGACATACAACAGTTTTGGCGGAGACTGGCAGGATATTCCGGAAGGAAATCCAAACAACAAGAATTTCTGTGCTAACGGACTTCTTTCCGCAGACAGAACTGTACAGCCGGAAATTATGGAAGTGAAGAAGCTGTATCAGAATATCGGCATTACCAACCGCGATATCCGCAATGGAAAGGTGAATATCAGCAATAAATATCTGTTCACTAATCTGAATACATTCAGGGGAACCTGGGAACTGATCGAGGATGGAAAACCGATTCAGAGCGGCGAGTTCACAGATGAGCAGCTGGATCTTGCACCGCTGACGGATGGCGTACTGGAAATTCCGTTTACTCAGCCGGAATTAAAGGCGGGATCTGAATATTTTGTCAATGTAAGCTTTGCACTGAAAGAGGATACTTCCTGGGCAGAGGCCGGACATGAAGTGGCTAAAGAGCAGCTGGCTCTGCTGTATGAAGTATCAGCAGCGGATGTGCTGGATGAGTCTGAGATTGCTGCGATCACAGTAGATGATCAGGACGAAGAGACAGTTGTAACAGGAGAAGATTTTGAGCTGACTTTCAACAAAACAGAAGGAACCATTGCTTCCTTTATTTATCAGGATACTGAGCTTCTGAAGGCAGGACCTGTACCGAACTTCTGGAGAGCTCCGACAGACAGTGACTGGGGATATTATTCTGCAAATACTCTGTCTGACTGGAGATATGCCGGGGTAAACCGTACTGTGACAGAGGTAAATGTAAGCGCAGAGGAAAATAAAGTAACCTTTACGGTAAATGCATCTCTTCCGACCACGACAGAGTCTGCATGGAAGCAGGTATATACTGTATACGGAACAGGTGATGTGAAGATTACAAGTACCCTGACACCGGGAAGTGCTGATCTGCCGATGATTCCCGAAGTAGGAAATATGCTGGAGATGCCTGCAGAATTCCATAATATCACATGGTATGGAAGGGGACCGGAAGAAAACTATATCGACAGAAAGACAGGTTACAACATTGGACTGTATCAGAGCACAGTAGAAGATTTCTTTGTTGACTACATCAAACCGCAGGAGACTGGAAACCGTACTGATGTCAGATGGGTAAGCCTGACCAATGATGAGGGTATCGGACTTCTGGCAAAGGCAACAGCTTCTGCACCGATCGAGTTCAACGCGCTTGTGTATACTCCGGAAGAGCTGAGCAACAACCTGCATTCTTACATGCTTCCGGAAAACGACCGTGTGATCTGGAGATTGAATTACAAACAGATGGGACTGGGCGGAGACAATTCCTGGGGAGCGAAACCTCTGGACAAGTACCAGATTTCATCAGGCAATACCTACAAATATACTTTTACACTGAAGCCGATTTCTACCAGTGATATTGATGCGTCCATTGAGGAAGCAATAGTAGTAGTGCCGGAAAATTTCTTCTTCTTTCACAGGAGATTGCGTCCTGTGAAAGAAAAAGTCGTATAACCCGCAGCTAAGACGGAAGATTAGACCTTATAAAATATGATACCGGCCCTGGGGTGCCAGAATTATTCTGGCCCCCAGGGCCGGTATTTTAATTTTTCTGAAAGTTCACAAACCTGTAAAACAATGTTATAATAACAGCGATAATGCTATCTGCAGAGGACAGAAGTAATGATAGCATATCCGAATGGCAGCATATTTGGAGTGGAAGGCCAAAAATGTGAGAGACGGATCAGAATTTATCATTTAAGAAGGGATGGTGACTTTCAGGAAAGGACAGGAGAGATTATAAATTTCAGATGTATTTGAGACATTGACCGGTGGACAATGGTTTTGTGCCGACCGGAACGGAGTGTAGATGCAGAGATGCGCAGAATAAGCATCCCCCCACTTCCGGTGCATGGAGCACTAAGCGGTGGGGCAGTGGGATGTTTATGTCAGTGGGAGTTAAAAGCTCCCGCTGACAGTCGCAAGGAGACTGCGTTCATGAGCAAGTAACGAAAGCGGATTGCGAATGTCCGCTTTACAATGCGAAGCCAGGTTAGAGCGTGTTTGAAAAACCATTTCCGCGATCTGCAAGCCCCACTTTGCGGTATATTTTGCCCTTATTCGGTTGAC
>CAKRNX010000179.1 GCA_934371475.1 uncultured Lachnospiraceae bacterium | reverse complement strand
GGAAGCAGAATATCTTTTTCCAGCCCCCAGTCCAGAAATGCTCCAATCTTTGCCACCTGTGATACTGTCAGAAATCCTACTTCACCTACCATCAGCTTAGGAATATTGGTGGTAGCGATCAGTCTGTCCCTCGAATCCTTATAAAGAAATACCATCAGGCTGTCACCAATCGCCGCATCCTCCGGCACTTCTTTTCTGGGCAGCAATACCCGGTCTTCGGATCCTTCCTCAGAAAGATATACTCCAAAGTCTACTTTTTTTACAATCTTTAATTTCTGTTTTTCCCCTAATTGTAACATATCGTTTTCTCTGTACTTTCTTTAAATATTATGGCAGCTGTCCGGATCCGGCCAGACTCTGAACTGCTGCAAGTCTTTTATGAAACATTACACTCTGAATCATTTCTCCGTAAACTCTACCACTGCATAGGGCCGACTGTCCTGTCCGCACAGCGCCACAGTAACTACACCATTCTCCCGGTAGATCACCGGAATGATTTCATCGTGAAGACGCGCCTGATTTTTATATTCCGCCCGCATCTGTCCAATGACAAATCCGGAAGGAAGATACTCCGACGCCATCGCGATATACTGTCCGTTGTTTACATGATGGTTCGTGTCCAGATGATGTTTTCCGATCACAAAAGTCTCCTGCTCCAGACCGTTCTCCGGCAGCCGGATCTTGCGTGGTGCATATTCCATATCAATGCGCTCTGCCATCTGATACTTTTCCAGCATCTCGGGAAGTATGCGCACCGGACAGTTCTGCTGCGTATCATAGAGTACCCAGACACTGTTGGCCCATGCGGCAGGTTTTCCGTCTCCGCCGATCAGTTCAAAATTACGCATGCCGTAAAATCCCTTAAACTCATAAGCCCACGTGCGGGAGACTACCTGCTCGCAGAGTTTCGGCATCCGATCTATCACCACCTGCCAGGATGATAAAATCCACGCAATATGATGTTCTTTCAGATAACCTAATCCCACCCCGAGAACCTCTGATTGAAACGTAGATACATCCTGAAAATAATTGACCAGTCCCGGCAATGTCAGTCTGCCTGCCTCACTGATCTCACTGTAGCGGATTTTGCCGCCAAACTCATATTTTGCCCCTGATGCAATCTGTTCCATCTGTCGCTCCTTCTTTGTCTGTTCACGCCGTTCTGTCTAATCCTCTGTTATCTTACCAGACTTTCCGGTCATTTTCAAGGAGCTGTGAGATCTGCGGATTGAGAAAATATCTTTCGAGATTCATAATTCGCAAACAATTTCTCAACATTTTTTTAAAAATCAGGAGATAACATACAGCCATCAACTGAAAACAACATCAGCAAGCCAAAAGCTTACACTGTTAATTCAATCCGCTTCACTGCTTGCTCATAACCAAATCATTCATAAGTAATGGAGGAAATCAAAATGAAAAAAACATTAAAAAAACTTTCTGCAATGGCTCTTATCTGTGTAACCGGGCTTTCCTGTATGGGATATACCAGTGTATCCGCCATGCAAATAGAACAGATCAGAGAGGAGGGAACCTGCATTGATCAGCAGGATAAAACATCAGAGAGCACTTCACAGAACACGACAGAAGAAGAAAACAACATCGAAATTTCTTATACCTGAAAATGCCCTCCCCCATGTGTACCCACATGGAAGGAGAGCATTTTTAAAGGATTTGTAACTGGTATAAATTCACATCTGACATTGCCTGCTTATGGCCAAATAACAGCCTCCTGCAGCCTGATTAAGATGCCTTTAAGATTTCAGCTATTTCTGTTTTTATTCCGCTGCATAAGGTGCATCATTCACCTGTGCAAACATCCAGTCATGAATTGCGCTGTTAGCAGTTGCAGCCATCCAGGAGGAATGAGATGGGGAAACCGTGCCGGCCAGATAAGTAACAAAAATCTTGTCCGCACCTGCTTCCTGTGCGCCATCCAGCACATCCTGCATTTCCATTGTCGCCAGATCTCCGCGCAGCCATCCGTTCAGGGCGTCTTCCCCTATGCCGGAGTATGTCTTCATACCCAGTTTTTCGAAGTCTTCCATCGCAAGTCCGAACTGATACTCTATCGTACCCTCTTCGCCCATCTCTTCGTCTGTGAAAGCAGCGTCATTGGCAGCTGCAATATAAATCATCGGCAGTCCTTCATAAAGAGTCCTGTCCTCATTCTCTTCTAACATATCTTTGTATCCATCGATCGCAATTGGTACTGCTGCTGCCAGCATATCCGGATAGGTCTCTGCCAGACGGCGTGTTCCCATTCCTCCCATAGAACAGCCAAGCGCATAAATTCTGGAAGCGTCCACATTATACTCCGCAATCAGATTTTTCACCATGGTATCCACGTTTTCCAGTGCTCCATCCTTCCATCCGATTGTAGTCTGCGGCACCAGTACAAAGCAGGGATGTTTTGCCTGTGATTCTTTAGATGAGAAATTCAGCGCACCTCTGTTTCCAACCAACGTCTCTTCATTATCTGTTCCGCTCTCACCGCTGCCATGGAGCCAGATCACCAGCGGTAAATTCTCCAGTGACTCGTCTGCCTTGTCATATCCTTCCGGCACATACAGGCGGTATAATGTCTCGGTTCCGTCCTCACTTGTCACGGAACCTGCCAGATAATCGTCCGCCTCATAATTGATGGAGTCGGTCGTCTTGAACCAGCAGTTATTATCCG
This sequence comes from uncultured Lachnospiraceae bacterium, assembly GCA_934371475.1. Lineage (GTDB taxonomy): Bacteria > Bacillota > Clostridia > Lachnospirales > Lachnospiraceae > Merdiplasma. The sequence continues at coordinate 1,801 of CAKRNX010000179.1, read as the reverse complement.
GGCAGAAAATATCCAGCGTCATCTCTGTGTATGTGTTGTCATCGGTCCAGAAATCAATCTTACCCTCTTTATATCCCGGTTTCTGTGAAAGGGCAAATTCTACAAACACATATTTGCCGGATACGGATGCATCCTTGAACTCTCCGCTCTCGCTCACGTATACTGCGGAATTATCATATCCATTGACATAATAGCTGTCCGGGCTGTAGGTTCCGGTCATAATATCCTGGTCATACTCAATGCGGACACCGGCAACAGAACGCGCCTGGTCAGTTGTATAAGTAATGACTTCTGCATCCACGATCTGAGGTGCGGGTGCTTCTGCCGCTTCTTCTGCCAGAGCAGGTGTTACACAGGTAAGTCCCATGGAAAGAGCAAATAATGAGGTCCATAATGTTCTGTTTTTCATATTCAGTTCTCCTTTTCTACATATTCATATTAATTTTTATTGTTCTTTGTCTGCAAACCGTAAATGGCCTTTTTCATATCAATCATAAACCAGCATTGCGATATCCGGATCATCGATATTCTCTGCGTTATACCACTGCGCACCGGTATCCACATCCTGTACTTCCTCGCCCTGAGCGGCTTTCACTGCCAGCTCTACAGACAGGTAACCGATCTGATACGGATCCTGGGTCACAGAACCGATGAACCATCCGTTCCGCACTGCATTTTTCTGCAGAGATCCCGCGTCAAATCCTGCAACGATCAGATCGCCGTAGGCAGCGCCCTCTTCCAGATCTGCGCCGGAGGAAGTGGCAGCCAGCAGTCCCGATACTGTACCCTCATTCGAGCAGAAAATTGCAGAAATACCTTCGATATTCAGCAGTGCGCTGGCTGCATTCGTCACATCTGTAATCTCCGGGCTTGCCGGGATTTCTACCTTAATGATGACTCCCGCCTGGTCGTTCTCAGCCATCCACAGCTCGTGACCTGTCACGGATACTTCGTTATACTCAGAGGCCAGCTCTACCATCTTATTTACAAATCCGGTGGTACGGTTTACATTGGATTCGCCTGTCGCATCCTGAGAAAGAACTCCGATCACAACCGGATTCTCCGCTGTGGCATTCTTCATCTTTTCAATCAGGCTGTCTTCTTCCATCATCTTATCTGCTGCGATTGCAGCCGCATTCTGATTATCCGTGGACGCAGTAGCATAAATCGCTCCTTCCGGTGCGTTCGGCACACCGGAGTCAAATCCGATGACAGGAATACCCTGGCTGACGCAGTCATTCAGCTGTGCCATAACCGACTCTGTAGAAAGAGCTGCCAGTGCAATTGCGTCCGGTTTTTTCTGCATTTCTCCATTCAGTGCCTCTACCTGGAGCGCAATATCGGACTCTGAAGGCGGACCGTAATAAAACATATCGACTCCCAGTTCTTCTGCCGCCGCCTCGCAGCCTTTTCTTACCGTCTGCCAGAATGCGTGCTGTTCACCTTTCGATACAACTGAAATATACAGCGGTTCCTCTGCCATTACCGGAATGGCTCCAAATACCGGAAGTGCTGCCAGCATCATGGTGATAATTTTTCGTTTCATAAAAAACCTCCTTTTACATAATATATTTTTTTATTTTCACCCATTTGGGGTTTTTAACTACAACTACTGCACCTGTTTTTTCGCTGTTTTCAATGCGGCTCTGTTGCGTGCAATATCCAGCAGTACCGCACCTATTACCACAAAACCGGTAAAAAATGTCTGCCAGTGTGCCTGAAGCCCCACAGATGCCAGTCCTTTTTTCAGCGTTGCCATAATCAGCACACCGATCAGCGTACCAAATACGCTGCCTGATCC
>CAKRNX010000178.1 GCA_934371475.1 uncultured Lachnospiraceae bacterium | reverse complement strand
ACTTTTGTTATTTCACAGGAAATTGCGTCCTGTGAAATAAAAAGCCTCCGGCAAGATGCGCAGCTCGCAGAGAAGAAACCTGCTCGCGCGCGGAACAAAAGTTGTGCTGCCAAAGCAGTAGCCCGCGGGATGTGCGGAGCACACTTTTGTTCTCATGGCTCATTGCCTGCCGGAATAAGCGGTAGGGACAGAACAAAAGACGGGGATGGAAATAGAGAATGAATAGTGCAAATGCAATAGAGATCAAAGATGTCAGCAAAGTCTACAAACTGTTTGAACGACCCAAGGACCGGCTCAAGGAGTCGCTTTCCCTGACGCACAAATGTTACCATACGGATCATTTTGCCTTGTCAGGAGTTAATCTGAATGTGAAAAAGGGTGAATGTGTGGGAATTATCGGTACAAATGGTTCAGGTAAATCCACACTGCTAAAGATTATTACCGGGGTGCTGAATGCGTCCGGCGGAACGGTAGAGATCGATGGAAAAATCAGCGCACTGCTGGAACTTGGCGCCGGTTTTAACATGGAATATACGGGAATTGAGAATATTTATCTCAACGGTACCATGATGGGATTTACCGATGAAGAGATTGACGCAAAGCTCAATGATATCATTGCGTTTGCGGAGATCGGGGATTTTGTCAACCAGCCGGTCAAGACGTATTCAAGCGGAATGTTTGCCAGACTGGCATTCGCAGTGGCGATCAATGTGGAGCCGGATATTCTGATTGTGGATGAGGCGCTGAGTGTGGGAGATATTTTCTTTCAGGCCAAATGTTACCGCAAATTTACCGAGTTTAAAGATGCAGGAAAGACCATTATCTTTGTCTCGCATGATATGAGCAGTGTGATCAAATACTGTGACAGGGCACTGCTTCTGAATAAAGGGAAACCCGTGTTTACCGGTAAATGTTCTGAGGCGGTAGATATTTATAAAAAGATCCTGGCTCACCAGTACCATGAAGGTGAGGAGAGGGCGCCGGAGAAGGATGAAAAGCAGGATAAAAAAAGCCTGCCGGAGAGCATCGGCCGGAAAGCATGGAAAGAGCAGATTGCCGCGAATAGCAATCTTGTGGATTACGGTGAGCGCGAGGCGGAGATTGTGGATTTTGGTCTGGTCGATTTCCGCGGTATGGTGACATCCACTCTGGAGAAGGGCAAGCCTTTTAAGATTATGATGAGGATTCATTTCCATAAAGACGTTAAGAATCCGATCTTTGCATACACAATCAAAGACCGGAAAGGTACGGAGATTACGGGAACCAATACGGTGTTGGAGGACTGCAATCTGGAACAGGGGCGGAAGGATCAGGAGATTGTGGTCTGCTTTGAGCAGGTGATGAACCTTCAGAGCGGTCAGTATCTGTTGTCTCTTGGCTGTACCGGATATGAGATGGATGAGCTGGTGATTTATCACCGGATTTACGATGCCTGTTTTATGGAGGTGCTTTCTCAGAAAGATACCGTAGGCTTTTATGATATGGATGCGGTTGTGACGTATCCGGAGTGTTGATGACGGCGGGATGAGCAGGGAAAAAGGAGCAGAAGATGGCAGAGAAGATAGGCAGAGTGTCATTAAATCTGGATTATTATGAAGGGAAGGATCTCTACAGCGACGGCGATGTGGAGGAAGAACTGCTGGAAATTGTCAAAAATCATACGCCGGATGAGTTTCCGGGTCTGATTGAGGAGAAAGCAAGCTGGCCGGTGCTGTATCATCTTTCTGAACAGAGAGAAAATATCATTGACTGGTTTCCGATGCGGGAACATGCCAGCGTGCTGGAAGTAGGAGCCGGGTGCGGAGCTGTGACAGGAGCACTGACCCGCAAGGCAGAGCGTGTGGTGGCCAATGATCTGTCCAGGCGGCGCAGCATGATCAATGCGTGGCGTCATCGGGACGCGGACAATCTGGAACTGATTGTGGGCAATTTTAACCGGGTGGCAGGCGGTCTGCAGGAAAAGTTTGACTATGTCACACTGATCGGAGTTTATGAATATTCAGAGAGTTATATTCAGGATCCGGATCCCTATTCTGTGTTCCTGAATAAAATAAACAGCCTTCTGAAAGAGGACGGAGAGATCCTGATTGCGATTGAAAACAGGCTTGGCATGAAATATTTCGCCGGGTGCGTGGAGGATCACATGGGAAGAGTGGGTGAAGGCATTGAGGGTTATCCGCTGACCCATGGAGTCAGGACATTTGCCAGAGCGGAGCTGGAGCAGATTTTTCAGAAAAACGGATATGCGGAGTATGAGTTTTATTATCCGTATCCGGATTATAAATTTCCTACGACGATTTACTCGGATCACTGTCTGCCGGGGCGGGGAGAACTGCTAAACAACCTCAGGAATTTTGATGCGGACAGATATGTGATTTTCGATGAGACAAGAGCTTTTGACAGCATTGTGGACTGCGGTTATTTCCCGATATTTTCCAATTCATTTTTTGTGAGGGTGAAGAGAAAGGCTGAGTGATGAAAAAAACAATATACGCAAAATATTCCAGAGAGCGCAGGGCAAAATTTCAGATTATGACCTGTATTATGGAAGATGCAGAGGGCGTGCGGAGCGTGGAAAAGACAGCGCTGCGCCCGGAGGCAGCGGCACATGTGACGGCTATGGCGCGCAATGCTGGCAGGCTGGAGCAGCTTTATCAGGATCCGGGGCTGAAGATATGTCCCTGTAAAATGAGCGGTGACCGCAGCGTTGTATTTCCCTGGATCCGGGGCAAAAATATGGATCTGCTGCTGACCGAACATCTGGAGGCCGGCCAGTTTGAACAGGCGAAAGCGGACGTGGAGTTTCTGTGGCGGGTGCTTTCTTCTTCAGCTGGGCTGGCTGCGTTTGAGATGTCAGGGCAGTTTGAGCAGATGTTTGGCAGAGTACAGCTGCCGGAGGGCATGCTGGCGGCACCGCTTTCCAATCTGGATATGCTGTTTGCCAATATTCTGGTGGATGACGAATATGTGCTGACAGATTATGAATGGGTATTTGACTTCATGATTCCGATTCAGTTTCTGTTTGCACGCAGCCTGATGCTGCAAGGCAAGGTGTATGCACTGGAGCCGGAGCAGCAGCAGGAACTCTATGCGATCGGAGGTGTGCGGCTGGAGGATCTGGAAGTTTACTATCAGATGGAAGTACACTTTCAGAAATATGTGACGGGAGAGGGGGAAGTTAATATCCTTTCCAATCTGTATCCAAAGATGGAGACCGGCAGCTACCAGCTCGGTGATCTCGATACGGATCATGTGTATTTTCATGTGCGTCTGCTGGGAGTGGACAGAAAAGGACAGAAACGGGTGACGCTGTATGATGCGCTGCACCGGATCCCGGAAGTAGAAGAGAGTGTCAGGATTCCGGAGACAGAGCGGTACCAGACATTTGTGCTGCAGCCGGTAGATACGGAGACTGTACTGCGCCTGGACAGTATCCGGGGCAGGAAGAAGGGATCACAGGAATGGGTGGATGTGGAGCCTGTGACATGTAATGCCAAGATCCGTTACAGGAATGACTACAGGTTTTTGCAGCCGCCGGAGTTTGTGATTGAAAATGCAGGTTATGCGGAACTTTCCTTCTCCTGTTTTATTTATCACCGGAACGATTATCTGATCAAAGAATCAACGGAACTTCGGGTTGAGAATGAACAGCTGCGGGGGGAACTGGACAGATATATGAATATGCTGCCGTGCAGAGTCTGGTGCAAACTGAAATCTGTTATAAAAAGATAAATAAAACTTCCGGCGTTTTCAAAGAGATGCCGGATCATCGGATGTTCGCTGCGAGAAGACAGACGGCGAGAAAGAGGAACGAAAATGGATGTTTCGATTGTGATACCGACGAAGAATGCAGGGGCTGCATTAGAAAAAGTGCTGGAAGCGATATTTTCCCAGAAAACGACATATACGTACGAAGTGATCTGTGTTGACTCGGGGTCGAAAGACCAGACGGTGGAGCTGATCAGGAAGTTCCCGTGCCGTCTGTTTCAGATCCCGGCATCAGAGTTCGGGCATGGAAAGACAAGAAACTACGGGGCAGCGCAGGGCAGCGGCACATATATTGTGTTTATCACGCAGGATGCGCTTCCGGCTTCAGATACATGGCTGCAGAATTTTATCGACGCGATGGAACTGGATCCCCAGATCGCGGGAGGATTCGGGATTCATTATCCGTATCCGGACTGCAACTTGCTGGACAAACGTGACCTGAAAAATCATTTTAAAGGGTTCGGAGAGACCAATACCATTTATCAGCTGGAGGATAAAGAACGCTATGAGCGGGAGGAGGGATACCGGCATATGCTGGCGTTTTTCTCAGACAACAATTCCTGTCTGCGCCGGAGCGTATGGGAAAAGTATCCTTACGATGATGTGGATTTTGCGGAGGATCAGTTCTGGGCAAAGAGGATGATTGAGCTGGGATACAAAAAGGTGTACTGTCCGTATGCACCGGTATATCATTCTCACAATTATAAACTCACCACGTATTTTGCCAGATATTATGATGAGTATAAGGGACTGTACCGGCTGCACCAGTTTGAGATTGCCGCACACTGGAAACAG
>CAKRNX010000177.1 GCA_934371475.1 uncultured Lachnospiraceae bacterium | reverse complement strand
CTGATGCAGATGCTGCCGCTGTCTGCCTGATCAATCCCTCCTATAATATTCAGCAGCGTAGACTTTCCGGATCCGGATGGTCCAAGAAGAACGCAGATTTCTCCCTTCTGGGCGGAAAAACTCACGCCTTTCAACACTTCCGCCCGGTTTGCACCGCTGCCAAAACTCTTTTTAATACCTTTCACCTCAAGAAACACTTCTGTCTCCTCCTTCCTCAATCAACCCGGCACAGGCAAGTCCCCACCCACTGCTTATTGCAATTAAAGCAGGGGCTTACTTGTTTTTGGTAAGTTAGTATTTTCTAACCATCCTTATCTTATACGATAACCTTCAGGAAGGGAATAAGTGCATCTGAGAATTTTTCTCAAATCCCTCCGCATTTACAGTGCTTCTGCCTGCATCGGATTCCCGCCACACTTCATAAGAATTCACAAAGGCTTCACAGAAATTCCGTCTGAACAACTGCACCGTATCAGGCAACATGAGCGACACCGAAGGCACCAGCTCCGATGAAAATGTACACAATATCATGATCTACCAGTCCATGTCCGGAGACGCCAATGTCGGAACTTCCGAGCTTTCCATCACCGGCGGCACCCTGACTTCCAACAACGGCGACATGATTTACGTCACCAACACCAACTGCATTCTGCAGCTGTCAGGAGTAGAAATCATCAACAAAGATGAGGACAGCTATCTTCTCAATGTAGCAGGCAACAGCGGCAGCCATGGCTGGGGCAGCGCTGGCAGCAACGGGGCGCAGGTTACCTTTACTGCTTCCGACCAGACGCTTGAGGGCGACATTGTGGTAGACTCCATCTCCACACTGGATATGACACTGACTGATGGCAGCGATTTTACCGGCACTATCAACATCACAGAAAACGAGCAGGCGCAGGCAGAAGTTTCTGACAATGCAGTAGTAACCATCGACGAAGGCTGCACCTGGACACTGACCGGCGACTGCACCCTGACTTCACTGACCAATAACGGAACCATCAACTACAACGGATATACCATCACTCTGGCAGATGGAACTGTACTGAGTTAATATTTTCAGACACCGATATCCCCTTCCGGTGTTCTCATAAAAAACCCCGGCTGAACCTTCCTTCAGCCCGGGGCTTTTTTTCAAGAAGTATCTGATTTTGATTTTTCCCCGAATAGTGCTATACTGATATCCAGTCAAGCGGATATTCGCAATCCGCTTTGCTACTTGCTTCGGTTAAATTAGTATTGGACAGGAGGAATCATATCCATGAAGCAAATTGATTTTGAAAACGGAAAAATCACAGATAACATTTTACGTTCTGCGCTTCCCATGCTGGCCGCGCAGATTTTAAGTCTGCTCTACAATATCGTAGACCGTATCTACATTGCCCGTATTCCCGGCATCGGAACCGCGGCGCTGGGCGCAGTCGGGCTCTGTTTTCCTGCCATCGTCATTATCACCGCTTTCAGCAACCTTTTCGGCACCGGCGGCGCGCCGCTTTTCTCGATTGAGCGCGGAAAGGGTGAAAAAACTGCTGCTGGCAGGATTATGAATACTTCGTTTACCCTGCTGTGCATCAGTTCTGTCATCCTCATGACAGCAGGACTGCTTTTTGTCCGTCCGCTCCTCACCCTGTTTGGCGCATCCGGTGACGCACTCCAATATGCGGCTCCCTATATGATGATTTATCTTCTCGGGACATTTCCTTCCATGATTGCCACCGGCATGAACCCTTTCATCAATGCGCAGGGATATGCCACCACCGGTATGCTCTCCGTTGTGATCGGAGCTGTCGCCAACCTGCTGCTGGATCCTCTGTTTATTTTTGTCCTGGGGCTTGATATAGAGGGTGCTGCCATCGCTACTGTACTCTCGCAGCTTCTCTCCGCCCTGTTCGTCCTGCGTTTTCTCAGATACAGATCGGAATACCGCGTGCGCCTGCTGGGAAAAAAAGAATTTTCCTCCTGCCTGCGCTATGCGAAAAATATTGTCAGCCTGGGAACTGCCGGATTTATCATGCAGCTGACCAACAGTCTCGTCTCCATCTGCTGCAACAATGTACTGTCCGTCACCGGCGGAGATGTCTACATCTCGGTCATGACCATTGTTTCCAGTGTGCGCCAGATTGTTGAGACACCGATTTATGCCATCACAGAAGGCTCATCCCCTATTATCAGCTACAATTACGGAGCCAGACGCCCTGCCCGTGTTAGACAGGCCGGTATCACGATGGCTGTTATGGCTCTGATCTATACGCTGGCTGCCTGGATTGTCATTCTGCTGGCCCCGGAATTTCTCATCAGTATTTTCAGCTCTGACCAGACGCTTGTAACAGACACAGTTCCTTCTTTGAAGCTCTATTTTTCAGCCTTTATTTTTATGCTGCTTCAATACGTGGGTCAGACAGTTTTCAAATCACTGAACAAAAAGAAACAGGCGATCTTTTTCTCGCTGCTGCGCAAAGTCATTATCGTTGTGCCTCTGACTTACCTGTTTCCGTACACGTTTCACATGGGAACACGGGGCGTCTTTCTCGCAGAACCGGTCTCAAATGTGATCGGCGGCAGTCTCTGCTTTTTCGTGATGCTCGCTACGATCCTGCCGGAGCTGAAAAAGATGGAGAAATCCTGAATGCTTGCCAACTTTTCTGCAAAATGTTATGATAGGACACTAAGCATGTTTGAAAAAGGCTTTTTGTGAGCTGCGCAGAATGATGTTCACCGAACAATGTGTACAAAGACATTCACATTCCGTTTTGCTGCACGCTCCTACAAAATCACTGAAAGAAAGGACTGTTATTTATGAAGAAAAAATATATGGCTCTGTTTCTTGGATTTTCCCTGGCACTGGCTCCCCTTGGGACATTTGCACAGGAAGTGACCGCACCTTCTGCTATTGATGACTCCATAGACGACTCATCTGACGATGATACGATAGACTGGGAGGAAGATACGGAAGAAGAATATTCTGAAGACGACGCGATGAGCGATGACTGGGAAGATGATGACTGGGAAGAAACAGAAGAGGAGACAGACGCTCTCTCCGACAAAGACCTGGAAGAAGCCGCCAGACGGACACAGGCGCAGTCTGAGACAGTGCGCACCGTCACCGGTGAAATTTCTGCTATCTCCGACAAATCCATTACAATCCTCACCGGCACTCTGACCGTCAGTCAGTCCTCAGCCGCCGAAGCAGAAACGGAGGTTCAGACCGAACAGGCCGTAACAGATGATACATCCGCAGCTTCCGGAACAGAAATTTCCCCCGTGACCCAAACGCTGTATCTGTCCACTCAGGCTGTCTCATACACGCTCTCTGATCATGCTTATCTCTGCGAACTCGCCCAGACAGAGCGCATCAGTGTTGTAGTCGGTACAGCAGGAGACAGCACGGATGCTTCCGACCCTTCCGCTTCCCCTGATCAGACCGCCACGGCTGCGGACTCCGGTCTTGGACAGATGGATGGTGTCTCTTCTGTCATTGAAATTGGCACAAAAGGACTGTTAAAAGGCGACATTGTGGAAGTCGGCCTGAATGAAAAAGGCGAACTTGTCACACTTACCATCCTCTGCTATGGCACCGGAAACGTGGATACCGCAGAAGAGGACGATGACATCATCTCTGAAAACCAGACACAGTAAAGCAAGGCTCTCCCTGGCTCCGGCAGTATTGCAGAGGTGCGCAGAAGAAATATGTCATGCAGATGCATGGCGCACACCTCGCAGCAAGAATGCCGGGGCATTCCTGAATTCACAGAAAGTTTATTTTCAGGAAGAGAAAGTCATATTTCTGATCCTTTCACGCAGCGGAAGGACAAAGGCGGGAGCAACGGACAGTTCATCCACTCCCATGCGCACCAGCGTTTCTGTCATGTCCGGATCCGCTGCCAGTTCCCCGCAGATTCCAACCCAGATCCCGCCTTCATGTCCGTTTTCTACCACCGCTGCAATCGCCCGCAGCACAGCAGGATGATGCGGATCAAGGAAGCGGTCCAGCCTGGGATTCTGGCGGTCTGCTGCCAGAATATACTGTGTCAGATCATTCGTTCCAATACTAAAAAAATCCACTTCTTCTGCCAGTTCCCTGCTGATCCATACTGCAGCGGGTGTCTCAATCATCACTCCTGTCTCAATCTCTCGAAATTTCATGTCCTGTTCTCTCAGCTCTGCTTTCGCCTGCTCCATGATCTGCCTGATCTCCCTGATCTCTTCCACTGAGGTAATCATCGGAAACATGACCGCCACATTTCCCCAGGCACTGGCCCGCAGAATTGCCCGCAGCTGCGTGCGAAATATTTCCTGTCTGTCCAGGCAGATCCTGATCGCCCGGTAACCCATGGCAGGATTTTCTTCCCGTTCCAGATGAAAATAGGAAGCCTGCTTATCCGCGCCGATATCCATTGTCCGGATAATCACAGGTCTTCCATTCATCTTCTGCGCTGCCGCTCTGTAAGCCTGTAGCTGCCGTTCTTCATCCGGATAGTCGGAAGCTTCCAGATACAGAAACTCACTGCGGAACAGACCGATCCCCTCCGCATCATTATCAAGTGCTGTCTCTGCCTCTTTTTCACTTCCGATATTGGCATAGAGACGGATTTTGTG
>CAKRNX010000176.1 GCA_934371475.1 uncultured Lachnospiraceae bacterium | reverse complement strand
CCCGGTGCGGAAACACCGATAAATACATCTGCACCCTTGATTACATCAGCCAGGCTGCCTTTCTCATGCTCCTGGTTGGTGATCTTAGCCATTTCTTCCTTGATCGGGTTCAGTCCCTCTCGTCCCTCATAGATAGCTCCGTGACGGTCGGTCATTACCACATGCTCCAGTCCCATGCTGATCAGCAGCTTGATGATAGCGATACCTGCTGCTCCTGCTCCGCTGGTAACAATCTTAATATCATGAATATCTTTCTTTACAAGTTTCAGTGCATTGATCAGACCTGCCAGTGTAATGACAGCGGTTCCGTGCTGGTCATCATGAAATACCGGAATATCGCAGCACTCCTGAAGTTTCTGCTCAATCTCAAAGCAGCGAGGTGCGCTGATATCCTCCAGGTTCACTCCGCCAAAGCTGCCCGCCAGAAGTTTTACAGTCTGAACAATCTCATCTACATCTTTACTTCTTACGCAGAGCGGAATCGCATCTACATCACCGAAAGCCTTGAACAGTACACATTTACCTTCCATAACCGGCATACCTGCCTCCGGTCCGATATCTCCCAGACCCAGTACAGCAGTTCCATCTGTTACTACAGCTACTGTATTCCAACGTCTTGTCAGTTCATAGCTGAGATCCGGATTTTTCTGAATTTCCAGGCACGGCTGTGCAACACCCGGTGTATACGCAAGAGAAAGCGCCTCTTTTGTATCAACCTTTGCTCTCGGGGTAACTTCAATTTTACCTTTCCACTCTTTATGAAGTCTTAATGATTCTTTTGCGTAATCCATCTCGTTCCTCTCCTCCAGTTTATAAACGATATTTTTTTGACAAACCCTCTCGTCAGTTATTCCGTTCCTCATTATAGCGTAAATATCTTATCTTGTAAATAAGCATTTCTTCTCTATATCCGAGGCTTTTTTTCAATAATTTCGTTACAGTTTACAGATCTCCTGCAAACTGTAACCTGTCAGGCAGATATTCGCAATCCGCTTTGCTGCTTGCTTATAACCGAAACATTTTTCCGGTGCAAGGCAACCGTATTTTTGCTTTCCGGTAAATAAAACAGCCGTTTCACACTTCTTGTGTATTTTCTTTCACAAAATCCGCCGGATGTTGTCCTGTCTTATTTCTTTTCTTCTTCATCCCGCCGTATCTGCTTCAGATCCAAGATCCTCTGATTACTGCTGCCGCGAAACTCCAACCGCAGATCTTTCTGCGCTTCAATAAACTCTCCGTCTACCAGCACATCAATATAAGAAAGCATCTCTTCTGTCACATCTGTCCAGACCTTTCCGCCTTCAGCCAGATCCACTTCATACAGATATCCGGTATAGCACCAGATATCTTTCTTCGGGTATGTCTCTCGAATCTTTTTCAAAAGTTTTACCAGAACCTGCTGATTTTCCGGTTCAAATGGTTCACCGCCCAGAAGTGTGAAACCCTGGATATAGTAGGGCTTCAGCGCATCCAGGATCTCCCTCTGTGTATCCTCATTAAATGGCTGTCCGTAATGAAAATCCCATGCCACAGAATTAAAACAGCCTTTACAGTAGTGACGGCATCCAGAGACAAAAAGACTCACTCTCACCCCAGGTCCGTCCGCAATATCATATTTTTTTATATTGCCGTAATTCATTTGTCAGCCCCTCTTACAGGTGAAGTACCCGGTCCTTGATCTCCTGAGTGCGTCCCTGATTCCAAAACTGTGTACCAATGTAGCCACAGGTTCTGCGCGCTACAGACAACAGATTCTGATCCCTGTTCCCGCAGTTAGGACATTCCCACACCAGCTTGCCGTCCTCGTCTTCGATTACTTTAATCTCTCCGTCATATCCACATTTTTCGCAGTAATCGCTTTTTGTATTCAGCTCCGCATACATAATGTTCTCATAGATAAACTTCATCACAGACAGAACGGCCGGAATATTATTCTGCATATCAGGCACTTCCACATAGCTCACTGCACCGCCCGGTGACAGCTTCTGGAACTCGGACTCGAACTTCAGCTTACTGAATGCATCAATCTCCTCTGTCACATGAACATGATAACTGTTTGTAATATAGTTCCTGTCTGTCACTCCCGGAATCACGCCAAAACGGCGCTGCAGACATTTTGCAAACCGATATGTGGTAGACTCCATCGGTGTTCCGTAAACAGAATAGCTGATATGCTCTGCCTCTTTCCATTCACGGCATTTATCATTCAGATGCTGCATTACTGAGAGGGCAAACGGTTTTGCCTCCGGATCTGTATGGGATTTACCGGTCATACGCACACACATCTCATACAGGCCCGCATATCCCAGTGAAATAGTCGAATATCCATTCATCAGAAGCTTATCAATCGTCTCACCCTTTTTCAGACGTGCCAGGGCTCCGTTCTGCCAAAGGATCGGCGCTACATCAGAGATTGTTCCCATCAGGCGCTCATGGCGGCATTGAAGGGCTCTGTGGCACAATTCCAGGCGCTCATCAAGGATCTCCCAGAATTTATCCATATCGCCCTCTGAGCTACATGCCACATCCACCAGATTGATCGTAACTACTCCCTGATTGAAACGACCGTAAAACTTGTGACTTCCATCCGGATTTTTCTGATTATCCTCCACAGTCAGGAAAGAACGGCATCCCATGCAGGGATATACCTCGCCCTTTTTCAATTCCTTCATGATCTTGGCCGAAATGTAATCCGGAACCATACGTTTTGCAGTACACCGTGCCGCCAACTCTGTCAGATACCAGTATCTGGAATCTTCTGTGATATTATCTTCGTCCAGCACATAAATCAATTTGGGGAATGCCGGTGTAATCCATACTCCTTTTTCATTCTTTACACCCTGCATCCGCTGTTTCATCACTTCTTCAATGATCATAGCCAGATCATCTCTTGTCCTGCCTTCCGGAACCTCATCCAGGTACATGAACACAGTCACAAAAGGTGCCTGTCCGTTACAGGTCATCAGCGTAATCAGCTGATACTGGATCGTCTGAATACCATTTTTAATTTCTTCCTTTAAACGGCGCTCCGTCACCTGTGCCATGACCTTCTCGTCCAGGTCAAGTCCGATCTCTGCCCACTCCTCCTGCACACTCTTATGAATCTTCTTACGGCTTACATCTACAAACGGTGCCAGATGTGAAAGAGTAAATGACTGTCCTCCATACTGATTACTGGCTACCTGCGCCACAATCTGTGTGGTCACATTACAGGCTGTAAAAAAGCTGTGGGGCTTTTCAATCATGGTCTCACTAATCACTGTACCATTCTGCAGCATATCCTCCAGATTAATCAGATCACAGTTATGCTCCTTTTGAGCATAATAATCCATATCATGGAAATGAATAATGCCCTCCTCATGGGCCCGGATCACTTCTTCCGGCAACAGCACACGCTGTGCCAGATCCTTGCTCACTTCCCCAGCCATATAATCTCTCTGAGTAGAATTAATAATCGGATTTTTATTGGAATTTTCCTGCTTTACCTCTTCATTAATGTGCTCCAGAAGAGAGAGGATCCCGTTGTCTGTCGTGTTTGATTTTCTAGTAAGCTCCCGTTTAAAACGATAACGCACATACTTCTGCGCCACCTCATATCCACGCATTTCCATGATACCAGTCTCAACCATATCCTGAATGTCTTCCACGTTAACTGCATGCATCGCATCTCTTACGCGCTGTGCAATCGTATCAGCCACTGCAATAATCTGATACTCATTCATCTGATGAATATGGTCAACCTCCTGATTGGCCTTTTTAATCGCGTTGATAATCTTGTCCAGATCAAACTCAACCTCTTCTCCATTTCGTTTGATGACTCTGGTTTTTACTGCTTCTTCCATCAATTTCCCCCGCTTCCCGCTGTATTGCGTGTATTAACATTTCATGCATAAAAATACTATATCTTGTGTATATTCTTCAGATGCACACTATATCTGGTGTGCAAGACCTATCATACTACATAAAACCACAAAAGGGAAGAGGGGAGTTACAAATTTTAATAATCTTTTCTGAATGGGATAAGATCAGGCGACTAATCTACAAAATCAATGCCTCGCAAGCTAGCATTTCTCACCTGTTTTATTTAAGATTGAATTGTAAAATCTGAAATGTGCCAAACGGATATTCTTAATCCGCTTCAGCAACATATAAAAATGAAATCCTGCACTATTATAACATTTCAATTTCTTTTTTCAAGATGGAATTTTCCATAAAAGGATATCCCGTTTTTAAAAAAAATTTTGTCGGCTATCTATATTCGGATCAAGCAGCAAAGCGGATTGCTCATAACCGAAGCACTGCTCCGCAGTATATCAGGAGGAATTTGCACTCTTCCTGATACAAGCAAGTCCCCACCCACTGCTTATTGCTTTTCGCAATTGGAGCAGGAGAGTTACTTGCTTTGTTTGAAAACTTTAAAATCATCTGATATGCCGAGGAGAAAAAGGGGAACTTTGAGCCATGAGAGCCTCTGGCAAATAAAAAAGAGAAACCCGGAAATCCTTGTAAAATCAAGGTTTTTCCGCTGTTTCTCTTCGCTTTTCTATCACTCTGAAGTGCCGCAGACCGGAATCGAACCGGTACGGGTATCACTACCCACGGGATTTTAAGTCCCGGGCGTCTGCCAGTTCC
>CAKRNX010000175.1 GCA_934371475.1 uncultured Lachnospiraceae bacterium | reverse complement strand
CCAGAAGGCTACTGCACTGGCAGCTGCCACATTTAATGAGTCCACACCATGCGACATGGGAATGCGCACAGTATAATCACAGCCTGCAATCGTCTCCCCTGCTAGTCCGTCTCCTTCTGTTCCAAGCACAATCGCCAGCTTTTCTTCCGCCATTAAAGCCGGATCGTCAATCCCTACTGACTGATCACTCAGCGCCATCGCTGCAGTCTTAAATCCCATCTCATGCAGAAGCTCTATTCCTCTTTCCGGCCACTCTTCCTGCCCCAGGAATGTCCAGGGAACCTGAAATACAGTGCCCATACTGACCCGAATAGCTCTTCTATAGAGCGGATTGCTGCAGTCGGATGTCAGCAGCACGGCATCCATATTCAACGCCGCTGCTGACCGTATAATTGCGCCTACATTCGTGGGATTGACGACCCGCTCCAGGATCGCAATCCTGGAAGCATTCCGGCAGATCTGCTCCACAGAGGGGAGCTGCGGACGGTACATAGCACAGAGCATTCCCCTGGTCAGTCCGAAACCTGTCAGCTGCTTAAGCGCCTCAAACTCCGCAGTAAACACAGGGATCTGCCCGCATCGCTCAATGATCTCTCCCGCCTCTCCTTTTACATGGCGATCCTCCACCAATATCGAAACCGGCACATATCCTGCATCCAGTGCTCTTGCCACTACCTTGGGACTCTCTGCAATAAACATTCCCTTTTCCGGCTCATGCCGGTTCAGAAGCTGTCCCTCACTCATCCGGGCATAAATATCCAGCTCTGGTGCATTAAAATCTGAAATTTTTATGATGTTACTCACTCTTATCCACCTGTTATCTTTCTCAGTATGTTCTGCTGCTACACAGCCTCATCATTGTGCAGACACAGAGATGCGACGGAGAAATCCTATCATGACGCACCTCTCAGCAAGAATGCCGGGGCATTCTTGAATTCTTGCAGCTTACATACCCGCTTTTTAAAGCCTTGCCTGATGCCTGACTGTGAACAGTTATCATTATACCGGCAAACCTGCTTTTTGACAAATTATATCCGGCCATGCTGATGGAGATATTTTTCTCTGGTAGCCAGTCCTCCTCTGATATGACGTTCCGCCTTATTGCGATTCAGTATTCCTCTCACCTGTACTTCCAGAAGCGGATTAATTTGTATTAACCGGTCGGTAACATCTTTATGTGCCGTACTCTTGCTGATTCCGAATCTTCTCGCAGCCTGCCGCACCGTTGCCCTATTTTCTATCATATACAACGCAACTGCCAGCACCCGTTCTTCAATATACTCCTTCAAAAAAGCCCCCGCGAACACCGTTTTTACAGTGTATGCAGGGGCTCAGCCGCCTATGTATCTAATCCCTTGAACATTTCTCCGCGTCAATCGCCAATACAAACATCAGCACATTCGCTCTGCAATCACCGGCACCTCTGCCTGGCACACTCTGCGGACAAACTGCAGCAACACCTTTTTCAGTTCGCACTTATCCATACAAACGGCGACCCCTGCTGCGCATTATACAGCACACAGCTGTTGAGGATCCGAGGCTGCGTATCACTGTATTCCACTCCGGCCCATCCTGCTTCCGGGATTGTCGGCATCTCACTGTCTGCCGCGCCGGGAAGATACAGATAGTATTCGGTATCCGCCGTAATGCCATACGGCTCTGTACGGACATTTAGACACTGATCTACGATCTCCTGATCGCCGATCTCCCCCTCTGTCACAACATCAGCAAGATACATCCGGTAAACATGATCACTCAGTTTCTGTATCTGTTCAAATCTCCCGGAAAAATTGCTGTAATAACGAACTGCCTGATATGTCTCTGCATCCGCATAGTCGCTATCTGAATAACTGCCCGTAAAACTTCCGTCTGCCGCCAGATCCAGCTGGTTAGACCAGGCTCCCACTCCGCTGGCAAATACATAGACACCGGCCATTTCTCCCGGAATGCCCTCCACATCTTCCCAGTGTTCTCCGTTCAGGCTCTTTAAATAAGCCAGCACCTCTGCGATCGTCATGTCCTGCACATGATCATCAGCCCGAAGAGACAGATCTTTCCGCAGGGTGAAGTTGTGCTCCGCTCCCGGTGTCCCCTCATACACTGCTGAAACGGTAATGTACCCAAATGTTTTAATAATGAGAATGTCGGTATTGCCATCTTCATTGTAATCTACAAAACTGACCGCATCCAGACTGGAAAATTCCTGCCATTCCGCTTTTCCCGGTATGTAATCTTCCAGCTTCTCAACCACACTGCCGTCCTGAATAATTTTCAGCGCTACATCCCCGTACTCTTCCTCCGGCGCATATGAGGCAAACCACACATCTCCGCTGTATTCTGACAGCGGTGCCTGAAAAGTCTGATCCTCAATGATTCCGTTTCTCCAGTTTTCTTCCGCGTATGCAGTTCCTCCAAGGGCCACTGCCGTCAGAAACCCTGCTGCCAGAATACCGTATCTTTTCTTTTTTCCTTTCATTTCCTCTCCTCCCGGTTATTTTACTCTTCCCAGCCCGCAGCACCTGTAAAGCAGACATTCGCAATCCGTTTTCACTGCTTGCTCGTGAATGCAGCCGCTTCGCGACTGTCAGAGGAAGCTTTTAACTCCCACCGACATAAGCCTTCAAACACACTCTAACCTCACCTGTGTTTGCGCAATGGCAAATCAGAAGGCGGGATGTCCTTTTAAAATTATTATATCCTGAAAACTCACCCCCGGGAAACAGGAAAATTCTTTATTTTTCCTTAATTTTTCCCGTGTATGCTGTTCCGTCTTCCGTCTGCACTCCGTCTCGGTCGTGCAAATCCATCTTTCCCAGACAATGTGCAGCATCTTGCCGGAGGCTTTTATTTCACAGGACGCAATTTCCTGTGAAATAAAAAACTCCCTTCCCGACAGCAGACATTATTTTCTTCTGCCCGTCAGGAAAGGAGCCTGTCGCAACACTTACATAGTAATCAGTCCCAGCACGTTTGCGATGGAGCTGATCAGTATGATAATAATACAAACCGGAGCCAGATACTTCAGGAAAAACCGGTACAGTTTTTTCCGTTTGAATGCGGATGAAATCTCCACCTCTGCTTCAATCCGCTCAAACTTCACTACTTTCAGGATCAGAAAGCAGGTTGCCAGAGCCGCAATCGGCATCATCACCGAATTAGTCAGGAAATCAAAGAAATCCAGAAACTGCATGCCAAAAATCCGTACCGCATCCCAGATCCCGTATCCCAGGGAGGACAGCGTTCCGATTGTCAGCATAACTGCCACCATCAGCAGACAGCATTTGGGGCGGCTCCAGTGGAGCTCATCATTCAGCGTTGATACGCTGGTTTCCAGAAGAGAGATCGCACTGGTCAGCGCCGCTACCAGGAACATCAGGAAAAATGCGATCCCCACTACAGTTCCCACGCCCATACTGTCAAATACTTTCGGCAGTGTGATAAATGTCAGGGACGGACCTGCCTGCAGTGTATTCATATCTCCGCCGGAAAATGCAAAGACTGCCGGGATAATCATCAGTCCGGCCAGCATTGCAATACCCGTATCAAAAATCTCAACTCTTGATGTACTCTTTTCGATATCCACATCTTTGCCAATATACGATCCGTAAGTATACAAAATTCCCATTGCAATAGACAGAGAGTAAAACATCTGTCCCATCGCCGTCACAACCGTCATCCAGGAGAAATTGCCAAAATTCGGAATCAGGAAATACTTGATGCCCTCTACTGCCCCCGGACGGGTCACAGAATAAATCGCCACAAAAATTGCCAGGAGAACCAGCAGCGGCATCATCACTTTCGATACTCTCTCCACTCCGTTTTTTACACCTGCCAGAATAACGAAAAATACCAGTGCTGCAAAAATCAGAAACCAAAACTCTACGCTGGCAGAGTTTGTGATAAATGTGGAAAAGTAACCGTCTTCAGCCAGCACAGACCCATTTCCTTTTATATATTCTACCAGATATTTCAGTACCCAGCCTCCGATTACACTGTAGTACGGAACAATCATCATAGGAACAACCGCATTAATCCATCCTCCAAAATGGAATGGAAAGCTTTTGCCGAATGCATGGAAAGCCCCGACGGGACTCCTCTTTGTCATGCGCCCGAGTGTCGTTTCTGATACGATCAGTACATAACCGAATGTGAGCATCAGAATCAGATAGACCAGAAGGAACATACCTCCGCCATATTTTGCCGCCAGATACGGGAAACGCCAGATATTGCCCAGGCCTACAGCTGATCCCGCCACTGCCAGCACATAGCCGATCCCGCCCGAAAATTTACCACGCTGATGCCTTTCCGCGTGTTTCTCTTGTGTGTTTGCTTCCATTCAAAGTTACCCCCTATACATATAGTTCCATTCAAAAATACCTCGGTATGCCTGCTGTGAGGTGCGAGTCTTCTCACATCTGATATACCCAGGCTTTAAGATTATCATTAAAATCAAATATATTCAAGCTTATTATCCCATTATCTCCGTTTTTTTATTGTATTTTTACCTAAAGATAAAAATTTTTGTGGGTTATTTTTGTACACTATTGTGGCATTACTGCGCATTGCTAAAGTAATTCACAGGACGCAATTTCCTGTGAAAGAACAAAAGTGTGCTTCGCACACCTCGCGGGCTACTGCTTTGGCAGCACAG
>CAKRNX010000174.1 GCA_934371475.1 uncultured Lachnospiraceae bacterium | reverse complement strand
TCCATATCGGACTTTCAGCCGCCATGCATCTGTTCAAGGTAAGCCTACCTGATGCAGGTCAAGCGGATATTCGCAATCCGCTTTGCTGCTTGCTCATAACCGAATCACTGCTCCGCAGTTTATCATGAGGAGCCTGCACTCCTCCTGATACAAGCGAGCCCCCATCCACTGTTTATTGCTTTCACATTTGTATCAGGGAACCTACTTTCTTCGGCTAAAACCTGAAATAAAGGAACGGATTGTAGGAGGCATCTACCAGATAAGCTACTGACAGAAGAAATACCGCCACATAAAACAGGCTCCGCAGCAGAATACAGATCCAGTCATGTTCTTCCACCTTCTCAAGCAGGGCCGCAGCAGCCTTTCCGGGAAGTGTTGTGGAACCCAGGATCAGCAGTACCAGCAGTACCGCATTATTATACAGCAGATATACGGTCTCCCCATTCAGGAAACTTCCGCCTGCTCCAAACATGGCTCCCAGGAAACTCATCCCGGATCCTATCTGGTCGTAAACAAAAATATACCATCCAAGCATCACAAACAGCATACAGTAAATATGCTGCACCCATCCGGGCAGACGCTCCAGATATTTCTTAAGGAAAAGTTTCTCCACAAGAAGCAGAATACCATAATACAGTCCCCAGATCAGGAAATTCCAGTCTGCACCGTGCCAGATACCGGTCAGCAGCCAGACAATCATCGTATTGCGAATCAGTTTTCCGGTTCCCCGGCGATTGCCGCCAAGGGGAATGTAGACATATTCCCGGAACCATGTGCCCAGAGAAATATGCCATCTGCGCCAGAACTCCGTAATGCTCCTAGACAGATACGGATAGTTAAAATTCTCAAGAAAACGAAACCCAAACATCTCTCCGAGTCCGATGGCCATATCCGAATAAGCGGAAAAATCAAAATAAATCTGGAATGTATACGCCGCAATGCCAATCCAGGCAGTCACAACAGGCATTCCGGACGGGTTCAGCGCATTGACTGTGTCCCAGAGCTGACCGGCATTATTGGCCAGCAGCACCTTTTTGCCCAGACCGATTACAAAACGGTTGACCCCCTCCGCAAACTGCTCCGCGCTCTCCCTTCTCGTCCTCAGCTGTTCATCGATCGTCTTATACTGAACGATAGGTCCGGCAATCAGCTGGGGGAACATGGTCACGTATGCCCCGTAAGAAATGATATTTTTCTGCACCCGGGCAGTTCCCCGGTAGACATCAATCACATAGGAGATTGTCTGAAATGTATAAAACGAAATGCCAATCGGCAGCGCCAGATTCAGCAGACTCACATTCAGCCCGGTGACCTTCCTCACAGTCTCCAGCACAAAATCTGTATATTTGAAAAATCCAAGCAGTGCCAGGCCAAATCCTACCGACACGCCAAGCGATATCCTTGCTGCCCGCTCTCTGCCGCGCTCCATACAGCAATGCACAGCCAGTCCGCCCAGATAGGAACTGAGGATCGACAGAAGCATCAGCAGCACATATACCGGCTCTCCCCATGCGTAAAACACCAGACTCACCAGGAACAGCACACAGTTTCTGGCCGGTCTTGGCGAAATAAAATACAGCAGCAGCACTGCCGGCAAAAATCGGAACAGGAACAAAAGACTACTGAATATCATGTTTTCTTTACCACCTTCATTTTTATCTGTAATTCCCTATTTCTTAATATTCTCCGAATATTTCTAGAATCTCAAAAAAACGCTTTACAATCAATCAGTTTATTATATAATATTATATTGCGATAATCAATCGCATTTTCCAATATCAAAATCAGCCAGGCAGTCATCCACATTGCCATTCTCAGTTTCCCTGCTTTCATTGCAAAAAGCAATATTCATCGGCCAGGGACATATCTGTATCAGAAAGCGTACAGTGGAATGCAGAGATTTCTCTGTCCTGGCTTAATCATTACATAAATAAAGATAATAGAGGTATATCATGGGAACAATAAAAAAAAGAAAACGGAGACATCAGGGCGATCTTCTGGTTCTGCGGCTGCTTCTGCTTGTCGCGGCCGTATTGTTTATCTTTGAAGGCCCGCTCATTTATAAGATGCTCACGCATCGCTCCAGCTCCGTTTCAACAGCTACCGCATCCGGCAATCAGGCTCTGGCTGCACAGACAGAATCTGCAAATGCTTCTGTTTCATCTTCATCTGCCGCTGTTTCATCCGGTTCCGCGGACAGTGCTGTAGCAGATGTACCACTGGCAGGACTTTCCGCTGCAGTATTCCGGTCAGCTTCTCAGAATACCGGTTCCGGAGCCTCTGCGGCAGAG
Source organism: uncultured Lachnospiraceae bacterium (assembly GCA_934371475.1). Taxonomy (GTDB): domain Bacteria; phylum Bacillota; class Clostridia; order Lachnospirales; family Lachnospiraceae; genus Merdiplasma. Next base: position 2,369 of record CAKRNX010000174.1, on the reverse strand, counting down.
ACAGAAACTGAGACCGAAGATCCTTACCTTGTTTCCGAGGAGCTGGACAGTCCCGCTGTTGTACGGCAGGCCTCCTCACCGGTCGATGACTCTTATTTTTCTGACGCAGTGTTTATCGGCGACTCCCGGATGGAAGGCTTCCGCAATTCTTCCGGCATCACCCAGGGAACCTTCCTTACCAGTGTAGGTCTGAGTACAGACAGCATGTCCGATGCCACGATTGCCACAGCGGAAGGCACGATTTCCGTTTACCAGGGGCTGAGCGGGAGACAGTACGGCAAAATCTACGTCATGCTTGGCACGAACGATCTGGGATATTATCCATGGGAAGATTTCCCTGTCAATTTCCAGAATGTAATGGAACAGTTCCACAAGCTTCAGCCGAACGCCATCATTTATGTCTGCAGTGTCATCTATGTGGAAGAAGCCAAAATTGTGACCAGTTATGATAATAATGACAACGTGCGCAAAATTAATTCCTATCTGCTTCAGATTTGCGAAGATCTGGATTACTGTCACTATATTAATCTGAATGAGATTTTTACCAACGGTTATGGCTCACTTCTCGAAGGAGCTTCCTCAGACGGCATCCATCTCTATGAGACATACTGCAAGCAGATGCTGGATTACCTGAAATCACACTATGTGGATGATTCGTCCTCCTCTTTGTCTCAGGCAACGGACAGTACCTCAGATGATACTTCATCTGATACGGAAGGCAGCGGAGGCGGTTCAGATAATGCTTAAATGCGAAAGGAGAACACGAAATGAAAAAATATGTAACTCTACTGATTGGAATGGTGTGTATGGTACTTTTCCTGACAGCCTGCTCTAAGAGCGGCAGCAAAGATATCACAGTGGATGTAGACGCTCTGGCTCAGGAACTCCAGTCCCAGGCTGTTACCAGCGACACCCTCTCTTCCACTTCAGCGCAGATGCTTCCCTCCATCTATTTCATTGATGCAGATCAGATGGAAAAAGCGGCCGCTTACATGAGTTCCGGAGCTACTGCCTGTGAAGTGGCAGTGATTGAGTGCAAAGAAGCTTCTCAGACCTCCGATGTGGAGAAACTCTTTAAAAACCGGGTTTCCAACCAGTCCACTCTGTTTGCCAGCTACAATGCAGGCGAAGTAACCAAGCTGGATTCAGCCATCATCAAGAGTGCCGGCAAATACGTTGTTCTGTGTGTGTGCGATGACACGGCAAAGGCTGAGGAAATTCTGAAAAAATACGGTTTCTGATCCAGAAGGTCAAAACAAAAATGTGTTTCGCACACCTTAAAGCCAGTCACTTGGCAATATCTTAAAAAACCTCCTCCTTACAACAGTAAGAAGGAGGTTTTTTAAGGATATCCGAGACCAGAATGAACGGCATCATTGGCACTTTTCATGGGATACCCGGCATTCTCCATGCTTTTCTTTGCTGTCTGTATTATCCTATTGCATTTTCTTCCGAGCTGCCACAATGACCAGTCTGCCGTCTGTCTGCGAATATTCACAGGTCGAGAGTGTCAGCAGCCCGGTACCCGGACTCGGGAGTTCTCCACTCTGCTGCCAGATCGCATAGCGGCTGCACTGTTTCAAAAATCCCTCATAGATCTCTTCATACGACAGATCAATGCATTTATAATACGGAAATCTTTCCGCCTCTTCTGCCGATATCAGCATCACATAAATAATCTGATACTCGCAGGTCTCTTCCGGCGTATCCCATTCGACCGTCCCGTTACTCTCACAGAAAGCGGCATCTTTGTATTTCATAAGATTCTGAAACATGGTTCCGTCCTTCATATGATGCCCGTAGATAATCAGATTATCTGACACACCAATTTTGCAGTTCATATCCAGGAATGGCGTCCCGTGTACATTTTCTTCCCGATTAAAATCATGGGTCAGATAATAATCATTATCTGACCCTGTCTGCATCACCGGATAATCAATCACAGTACCCGGAATCCGGATCCATCCCACCAGTTCCTCATTCTGTTTCTGCAAAACCAGCAGCCACGCATTGGAAGCGCCGCTGCCGGTTTTGTCCGCATCCTCATGTTCACAATACTCTGTCTTATTTGGATCTGTCGTATTCTCGTCCTTTGTCTGCCCTTCTTCTGCTCTCAGCGCCAGTTTCTCATACAGCTTTTCTGTTTTTTCGGCAGCTGCCGCTTCGGACTTTGGTGAAACAAAGCTGCCCTTTGCTCTCTGCGAATATATATAACCCTCGGTTTCCAAATCCTTATACGCTTTTTGAATTGTATTCGGATTTATCGCCAGCACTGCCGCCAGCTCTCTAACCGACGGTATTTTATTGCCCTCTTTTAGCGCACCGCTTATTATGAGCTCTTTTATCTTATCTTTAATTTGCTCATACAA
>CAKRNX010000173.1 GCA_934371475.1 uncultured Lachnospiraceae bacterium | reverse complement strand
TCCTGTGCCGTACCGGTCTTACCGGCTACCGCCACACCGGTATAATCTTTAAAAGCACTGTGATTCTGTACCACAGCTCTCATGCCAGAATGGATCGCATCCCACAAGTTATCCGGCAATTCTACTGTACTGTGTACGACCGGTTCATTATTATCAATGGTATTTCCATTTGAATCTGTCACCCGGTCAATCAGTGTCAGGTCATAGCAGGTGCCGCTGTTGGCAAGAGTGGACACATATCTTGCAATCTGCGAAACGGTATAGGCATTATCACTCTGTCCCATTGCCGCACGTACCGGGTCACTTGTAGCAATATGCGGAGAACTCTCGGGTACTTCAATCCCCGATTTGGCGTCAAATCCGTACATTCTCGCATATTTTGCCAGCGTATTCATACCGGCATCATCGTCATATTCACCGTTTACCATACTCAGGCGATAACCGATCGTATTGAAATAAAAGTTACAGGAATCCCGGATTGCTGTAGACAGAGTCTCCACGCCGTGGGCTCCGGGATAGATCCAGCAGTTAATATCCTGAGCCACATCCGTAAATTTACCGGTACAGGTAATCCCCTCGTCGACCGCTACCTGGTACTCCATCACTCCGGCAGTGGCAGCTACGAGCTTAAATGTGGATCCGGGTGCCAGCGTTTCCTGTGTCGCGCGGCTGTAGAACGGCGAGGACTGATCTGTAGCCAGCTTGTTGTAATACTCCGAATCCATATCGTTGACAAGTCGGTTATTATCATAACCCGGATAAGTCACACATGCCTTTACGTCTCCTGTATTAGGATCTGTAATCACGATCGAACCGGAACAGGGACGCAGTGCCAGCTGTGAAGGTTTCAGCTCCAGATTATAAATTTTATCCATGATAAAATTATAGGCTGTCAGGCTGCCGTTGGAAAGACTGTCATATGTAGATACATTCATCTCAAGCACGCCCTGATCATACAGAAGCAGGCAGACCTGGGAACCGGAAAGGCTGCCCTCCATCAGCATATAGCGAAATACCCGCTTACAGAAGTTCGTATCCCCTGAAAGATATTGCGCAATATAATTAGCCAGCTGCGTATAGATCTCATTAGAATCCAGATAGGCAGAATCCTCCACGATTCCATTCACATCGATCCAGTTCTTAGAGATCGCATACGTAAGAAATTCCTGCAAGCTAATGGTTTCCTCTTCTGCCCATGCCTTATATGTCAGGTCTGTTTCATCTACGGCATCCCTGTTCAGTATCCCCGTATCCACCAGCATTGTATTGACAATATAGGACTGATACACCTGCATCTCCTCGTCCAGATCTTTGTACGCCGTAGGTGATGCCGTTGTCAGCTGCTCCTTAATCTGAGAAAAAATAGAGTCTGCTTTTGTCAGGAACGCCTGGTAAACCTGTCTCTCATTCACTGATGCATCATCGGAGGACAGATGCGCTACATCCAGTACATTGTTCTCAAACAATGAATAGTAAATATCGTAGACCGGAATACGGACTTCATCTGCTGACTGCGGTTCATAGTCCAGCTTGTCTGTATCAATGGTATTTGCATAAATAATACCCGCAATATACTGCTCCAGCATCTGATATGCTGCTTTCTGAAGATCACTGTCAAGCGTAAGGTACAGGGAATTGCCTGCCTGCGGCTCCACTCTGGACTCCACGCTGAGCGTCCGACCCATATTATCTACATAAATCGTCTCCGAACCCTTGTCGCCCTGAAGAGAGGTTTCCATGACCTGCTCCAGACCTACTTTTCCGACAATATCACTGGAGCTGTAATTTTCATCTTCTTTTTTCAGTTCTTCCAGTTCTTCCGCGGACACTTTTCCCGTGTAACCAATAATCGGTGCAAAATATTCCGCATCGTTGTAGACACGCTGATAATCTTCCACCACATCAATGCCGGAAAGCACCGCTGTATTCTCCATCAGCTGTGCAACTGTCTTTTCGCAGACATCTTTGGCAATCGTTACCGCATTATACCTCTGGAAACTGTTGGCTGCCAGCTCACTGCGCAGATACACCAGCTGAAGAATTTCGCCGGGAGTATAGGCGGCAGGGAGTCCGTACTGCTCCCGTTCTGCATCTGTGATTTTTTCATCTGTAATACCGTAATACTTCGTAGAACATAACAGAGTCACCAGATCCTCAGCGGAAATATTTTTCTCCTCATCGGTCAGAGCTTTTTCCTTATCTGCCTCAGTGGGCGCATCAATGTATACTTTACCGAAAATATCCGCCTTAAAACGGCTCAGATTAAATCCGGTGCAGTTATACTGGTAGCTCCCGTCGTTCATCAGAGTAATCTTAAAATCGTCCACAATAGAATCGCCGTGGCTCTCAATGATTTTGATTGTCCGGTACAGAGTACTGTTCAGCGTCAGGTTGCGGATATGGGTACTTTCGTAAGAATCACTGTCCTCGAATGTTACTGCATATGCCAGTCTGTTGTAAGCCAGCAGTTTTCCGTTACAGTCATAGATCTCTCCTCTCGTGCTGGAAAGCACTCGTTCTTTTTTGATTGACATGGCAAAATCATTCAGATATGTCTCGCCGTTAATAATCTGCAGGTAAAACAAACGCTGGATCAAAATCGCTACCAGCGCCACACACGCCACACTCAGAACAATAATTCTCGACTTTACTCCCTTTGATATTGAACTCTTTACATGTTTAAACAAGGCTGTCTATGCTCCTTTTATCTGTCTTGCTCAGTCTCCGGTTAATGTGATAGATCAGACGGTAAGTAAAAATGGTCAAAATAATCGTATACAGCATCTCTGGTATGATAATCCTTCCCAGATAAAAACCAACATGCATTCTTCCCCGGAACAGGAACGTAAACACATACTGACTGATGCCATAGATGAAATCCGCAGCCATAATCAGCAACAGCGGTGTCTTAATGTCGTCATCGTAAAAAATACGGTAAAAATAACCTGCAAAATAGCCGATCCACATATAGACCAGCGCCTGAAAGCCCAGCGTACCCTCAAAAAAAAGATCGCAGCAGAGGCCGCAGAAAAAACCGATAAGCAATCCGCTGCGACGTCCTCTCATCAGGCCGAAGGACACAGTCAGAATAATCAGGAGGTTTGGCTTGACGGATGCAATCTCTGCCCACTGAAACACACTGCACTGCAGGATGGCGGCAATAAAAATCATCAATGCCATCGTTATTTTCCGCTTCATGTCTTAGCTCCTTTCCTGCTTTAAGGCGCTTCTGTCTGCGCCTCACCGCCATTGTCGCTCTGGTTGCTCTGATCCAGGTCATTCACTACTTTCGGCGTCTCATTGGTATCTTCCGGGCTGGCCACATAATCCTTCAGCTGCAAGATAACAAGTACCTCCTGCAGATGCCTGAAGTCTACCACCGGAGTAATCTGGCCGGACTTCGTCAGATTGTTAGCGTCATTATTCAGTTCGCTGATATAGCCGATCAGGATACCCGGCAGATATTTTTCACTGATATTTGAGGTAACAATTTTGTCACCCACATGTACTTTATTATTTTCATCTGTCAGCTTTACAAGACTAAGTGTTCCCTCATCAATCAGCTGCAGATTGCCTGCAATGATACAGGTATCTGAAGTTGTGGAAACCATGGCGCTTACATTGCTGTTGTCATCAATAATGGAACGCACCGTAGCCCAGTTGGGGCCGACCTCCGTCACGATGCCTACCAGACCGCCGCCCGAGATCACGTTGGCATCCACCCGGATCCCGTCCCGGCTGCCCTTATCAATCGTAAAACTGCTGAACCAGTTACCGCTGTCCTTGGAAATGACGTGGGCACCCACTTTATCATAATCGGAATATTCCTCATCCAGCTTCAGAAGCTCTCTCAGCCTTGTCAGCTCCTCTTTATCCAGTACCAGCTGGCTGTTCTCTGCAGTCAGCGTATCCACTTTATCCTGAAGTGCCTGGTTCTCCTCTCTCAGCGTAGCCGCATCAGACAGATTGGACGTTAGTCCTGAAACCCAGCTGCCCAGTCCGTTGATTCCCTTCTGTATCGGAGCAATCAACGTACCTGTCACCTGCCGGACCGATCCTGTGATAGAGCTGTCCAGGAATGATACCAGGATCAGAACACCGCAGAGGATACTCAACAGTATCAAAAGTACCTTGCTTGTCGCTTTATCGTTATTTTTTCTTCTCATTTCATCATCCTGCCTTTGTTCTTTAGAAGTCAGGCTGCCATCAGAGTCTGGGCAGTCTGGTCAGTCCCTTCAGTTCTTTATTGTTGATAATCTCAATCAGCCCCCGCAGTGTACTGTTTTTTGGGTCCTGAATATGATAAATCGGAAGACCGATCTCTTTCTGTATGTAAATGGGCAGATTCAGGATCATGGAAACTCCTCCTGTCAGGAAAATCCCCTCCGCCTCAATATCCTTGCGGACAACAGGCGGAATCCGATCATAAACAGCCCTGATATTCTCAATGATCTGATCCACTGTGTCAATAATTGCCACACTGACAGCCAGGGATGGAATCATGTCTGATTTGGGCAGGCCGGAGAGCATGTGGATCCCGAAAATCTTCTGTTCCAGCCTGGGACCGTTGATCATAAACGCCAGATTATTTTTTAGCTGCTCCGCTGTCCGCTGTCCGATATTAATATTAAATTTACGCCGTATCATCGTGATGATATCCTCATCC
>CAKRNX010000172.1 GCA_934371475.1 uncultured Lachnospiraceae bacterium | reverse complement strand
AGACAGGCCAGAGACTGTTTACGTATGATACAACGGATGACCAGGACAAGCTGGCACAGGCTCAGATTGACCTGGAGCGGACGCAGAATGATATTGCAACATCCAAAGCGAATAAAGAGCAGCTGGAGAAAGAGAAGGCAAAGGCGTCGGCAGATGATCAGCTTTCCTATACCACAAGGATCCTGACAGAAGAAAATTCCATCAAGCAGAGTGAGTACGAGTATAAGTCCAAGCAGCTGGAGATTAAACAGCTGAAGGAGCGGATTGCGGATGCAACCGTGACAAGTGAGATTGACGGCGTGATCAAGAGTATCAATAACAGCAGTGATTCGGGCAGCAGTTATTCCTCAGATTCGGGTGATAATGCGTATATTACCATTCTGGAGATGGGAGATTACCGGGTCAAGGGAACGGTGAATGAGCAGAATATGTCGCAGATTTCCGAGGGCATGGATGTGATTGTGCATTCCCGTGTGGATGACAGCGTCACATGGCATGGCACCATTACGGAGATTAACAGAGATAAAGGCGAGTCCAGTTCATCGGATTCATTTGGAATGATGGGAGGCTCCAGTTCAGACAGCAGTTCGTCGACCAATTATCCGTTTTATGTTGAGCTTGATTCTTCTGACAATCTGATCCTGGGACAGCATGTGTATCTGGAGCCGGATCAGGGGCAGGCAGACCAGAAGGAGGGTATCTGGCTGGACGATTATTATTTTGTAATCGAGGATGACGGCAGCAGCTATGTCTGGGCGGCTTCCGCTTCCAATACGCTGGAAAAACGAAAAGTCACGCTGGGCGAATATGACGAGGATCTGTTCCGTTATCAGGTGCTGGACGGTCTGACGGCGGATGATTATATTGCCGCACCGGATGACACAATGACAGCGGGGTTGCCTGTAGTCTACAATGACATACCGGTAGAAGGGGATGACAGCTCTGGATATGACGACGGTTCAGACGAAGATTACCTAGGCGGAATAGACGGAGAAGGTCAGGACGGCGACCTTTATAATGGAAGCATAGACGGTGCTTATGATGCGGATATTCCGGATCTGAATGACTACAGCGGCAATGCGGACGTCTATGACGCAGATGCAGATCAGGAGCTGTACGATGATTCTTCTGATCTGGATGGGCTTGATGCGGCTGATGAGAATGACAGCCAGACGATAGAATAAGGGGGAAGACCGTTGATCCTGAAATTAGATCATATATATAAGGATTACATCCAGGGGAAGATGGTAGTTCCGGTGCTGAAAGATGTGACACTTCACGTAGATGAGGGAGAATACGTGGCGATCATGGGACCTTCCGGTTCGGGCAAGTCCACGCTGATGAATATTGTGGGATGCCTTGACAAACCAACGTCCGGGACATATGAGCTGGCCGGACAGAATGTGCTGGGCAGAGATGATAAAGATATGGCATATATCCGTCTGAACAACCTGGGCTTCGTGTTTCAGAATTTTCAGCTGCTCCCAAGACAGAGTGCGCTGGAAAATGTATGCCTGCCGCTGGTCTATGCAGGCGTAAAGAAAAAAGAGAGGATCTGCCGGGCGGCGGAGGCCCTGAAACGTGTGGGTCTGGAGGACCGTATGTATTTCAAGCCGACACAGCTTTCAGGAGGACAGAAGCAGAGGGTGGCGATTGCCAGGGCGATGGTGAACCGCCCCAAGATTCTGCTGGCAGACGAGCCTACCGGAGCGCTGGATTCCAAGTCCAGCACGCAGCTAATGCAGCTGTTCGGAGAACTGAATCAGGAAGGCGTGACAATTGTCATGATCACGCATGCACCGGAGATTGCTGACTATGCGAAGCGTGTGGTAGACATCTTTGACGGCGTGCTTTCTGAGCGCGGGGAGGAAAAACATGAAAGTTAAGACAGTGATCATTGCAGTGGCGGTGACAGCCGCAGCGGCCGGAGGGGTTGTATATGGAGTGCGTTATTCCATGCAGTCCCAGAAAAAGCCGGTGAATGTAGTGCCTGTGGCCAATGTCAATTACTCCGTATGGAACAATGATACGATGAGCGGCAACATTATTTCCAAAGATACGCAGACGGTACAGCTTAATTCAGAGTATGATCTGGTGAAAGTGTATGTACAGACCGGGGATACAGTAAAGATCGGCGATCCGCTGCTGGAGTATGATATGACGCTGATAGACCTGAAAAAAGAGATGGAGGATCTGACAAGGCAGACATTGGAGCTGAATCTGACATCGCAGCAGAAAGCCCTGAAGAAGCTGCAGAATACTGCGCCTTCCGCATCACTGGAGATCAGCGGAGGGACGCTGACTACATCCGGAGACGGCCTGGTGGAAGATGTGGGCGATACCGGCAACGTTTCTCCGCTGCCGGAGGATACAGCAGGGGAAGATCTGACAGACCAGACAGAAGCGGGCGGTGATGATCTGATTTCAGATGAGCCGGGAGAAGATGGCGGCAGTTCCCAGGATCCGGTTTCTGACGGTGATAACAGTATGGATGATCTGATCCAGGATCCGACGACGGATGATGTGCAGGATTCGGAGCAGATTGTGGCTCAGGTCAATGCATTCCTGAACAGGGTGCTGCAGATTTCAGATGAGGCCAATCAGGGATATGACAAGCTGCTGGGTACCGATATCAGCGAGGCGCTCCGTATTTACCGGGAAATTCTCTCGGACAGTCAGGAGATACCGATGGAAAATCTGGATGCGCTCGGGGAAAAGAGAACGAAAAAGGTATATTCTCTGAAGGCCGAAGTGGCATCTGTGGTAGGAGAGAGTACGGCGGCTGTCCTGGAAGAGGATTACCGTGTGGTCTGCTGTTATCAGTTTATTTATGCAATGCTTCAGCTGAATCCACAGCGTCAGCCGATCGATGAGATCCCGGATGAGACGGTCAAAGAACTGGAGACAAAGATCCGGACAGCAGTGGATGCGTACTATGATCTGGATGCGACGGTATGGGAGAATGACAGTTACAAAGAGATCCTGACACCGTACCGGGATGAGCTGGCAGCTTTTGCGGCCAGGCTGAATCATCAGGATACGATTGAGGAGACGGAGATTACTACGGAAGAACCCGACACGGAAAATCCGGGAGATGACGACTGGGGCGGCGGCGATGATTTCGGCGGCGGTGACGATGGATCCGGCTATACGGCGGATGAACTGAAAGAAGCGATTGCAGACCAGAAGCGTGAGATCGCGGAGACGCAGCTTCAGATCCGTGAGTCTGAGATTAAACTGAAACAGTATCAGAGAACACTGGATAATAAAATTGTGACAAGCACCATGGACGGAGTCGTAAAATCAGCGGGCACGGTAGATGAGTCCGTATCGGATGAGGATTTTATTGTAGTGACCGGAGCTTCCGGTATGTATGTACAGGGAACGATCAGTGAGACAAAGCTGGATACTGTAAAAGTAGGAGATCAGGTCAGTGGTATGTCCTACGATACCGGCATGTCTTTTACTGCTACCATCACAGAGATTTCCCAGTATCCGACATCCGGTGACAATGTCTATTATGGTGATGGCATTACTGCTTCTTCTTATCCGTTTCTGGCTTATATTGAGGATGCGGATGGCCTGTCAGAGGGATATGTAGATCTTCAGATTGTTGATAATACGCCGTCTACAGGTATTTATCTGGAGAAATACTTCATCCTGAAAGAAAATAATGGCAGGAGCTATGTATACAAACAGGGAGGCGATGGGCTTCTGACAAAGCAGTATGTGACGACCGGAGCGACATTTTATGATACGGCTATTGAGATTAAGGAAGGACTGTCAAAAGATGATAAAATCGCATTTCCCTATGGAAAAGACGTGGTGGAGGGTGCGCAGACAAAAGAAGTGGACAATCTGTATGACAGTTACAGCGGTTACGGTATAGGATAAGGGGGAGAGGATTTTGTTTGAGAATATCAGACTGGCATTCCAGGGTATCTGGTCTCACAAGATGAGATCCTTCCTGACTATGCTGGGAATTATTATCGGTATTGCGGCAATTATTGCGATTGTCTCAACGATTACCGGAACAAATGAAGAGATTAAGAACAAATTGGTGGGCTCCGGAAACAATACTGTGGAGATTAGCCTTCAGCAGGGAGGATACGGAGTGACGTTTGACAACTATTCTACGATTCCCTGGGGGGTGCCGACCGTCACGCAGGCAACAAAGGACAAGATCCTGGAGCTGGATGAGGTGGAGGCAGTGACGACCTACACAACACGGACTGTATACAGTGGCATCAGCTACAAAAACACAGTCCTGTCCAGCGCAGAGATACGCGGAATTGATAATACGTATTTTTCCACCTGTAATTATGTGATCAAGTCCGGCCGCGGTTTCCTCGAGGATGATTTCAAGTTGTTCCGTAAGGTAATGGTTGTAAATCAGACCGCCGCGGACAATATGTTTGCCAATGAAAACCCGCTGGGAAAGACAGTAGAGATTTCCGGAGTTCCTTTTACTGTAGTGGGAGTGGCGGACGAGGCATCCGGATTTCAGCCGGAGATCAATTCTATTGATGAGTATTATACGTATGCCAGCGATTCCAGCGGACTGCTGTTTATCCCGAAGGCAGCATGGCCCATCATTTATACGTACGACGAGCCGGAGAATGTGGTCATCAAGGCGGCGAGCACCGATGAGATGACTAGGGCGGGTCAGCAGGCGGAGAAGATCCTGACGGCTACCATTACAAATACAGAGTCAAATTACAAGTATAAGGCCG
>CAKRNX010000171.1 GCA_934371475.1 uncultured Lachnospiraceae bacterium | reverse complement strand
ATTCAGGATTCTATTGATAACGCCTGTCTTTTCCAGCAGGGTCTGCCATGCCAGTGTGCGCAGAAGAAAATTCATCCACATGGGGATGATGAAAATCATGACAATAAAACTGTTGGCGTTGAATTTCATGTGACTGAGAATCATAGCCAGCGGATATGCCATAAGAAGACAGACGAGCGTGCTGATCAGAGACAGCAGAAGAGCAAGCCCCAGCGCCTTCATGTTCTCCGGGCGTCCCATTTCTGTAATGTTGCTGAGCGTGAAAGCTCCGTCAGGAGTTGTGAGTCCGTAGTATACAATCAGGAGCAGCGGGATCAGAATGAAAGCCGCAGTCCAGATCAGGTAGGGACCAGAGAGAAGCCTGTGTTTTTTATTCATTGAGTATCACCGCCTGTTCATCTTCAGATTCCGGTTTGTTCATGATCTGGATATTGAAAGGATCCACATGGATGCTCACTTTTGTGCCGACAGGGAAAAGCCTAGTATTCTGAACCAGCCATTCAAAACCGTTGGCCTGAACTTCCATCTCATAGTGAACGCCTTTAAAAATTAAGTGTGTGACGACACCGTCGATTGTGCCGCTGCCGGGTTCGCCGAGTTCCACGTCCTCGGGACGGATCACAACGTCTACGGGCTTATTATTCCCAAATCCGACGTCTACGCACTGAAATTTGGCTCCGAGGATTTCTACAAGCTTATCTTGGAGCATAATGCCGTCGATGATATTGCTGTCGCCGATAAAGTCAGCGACAAAAGCATTCTGCGGTTCATTGTAAATATCCTCAGGCGTTCCGATCTGCTGGATATAGCCCTGATTCATGACAACGATCGTGTCGGACATGGTCAATGCCTCTTCCTGGTCATGTGTGACATAAATAAAGGTAATGCCCAACTCATTTTTCAGACGGATCAGCTCGTACTGCATATCTTGGCGCAGCTTTAGATCCAGTGCACCGAGTGGTTCATCCAGAAGCAGCACTTTCGGCTCATTAACGATAGCGCGGGCAATCGCAATACGCTGTTGTTGACCGCCACTCAGAGAATCAGGCGTTCTGTTTTCGTAGCCTTCCAGATTTACCAGCTTCAGGGCATATTTGATTTTGTCCTGAATGTAGTTGCGGCTTTTTTTCTTGATTTTCAGTCCGAATGCAATATTTTCAGCAATTGTCATGTGGGTAAACAGCGCATATTTCTGAAATACGGTGTTCAGCTGACGTTTGTTGGGAGCCAACTGGGTGATATCCTGTCCGTCAAAGATTACCTGCCCCTTATCGGGCTGCTCAAAACCGCCTAGGATTCGCAGTGTTGTGGTCTTTCCGCATCCAGACGGCCCCAGCAGTGTCAGGAACTCGTTCTCCCGAATATAGAGATTGAGATCGTCCAGGACAGCAGCGCCATCATAACTTTTTGTAATATTAACCAGATCAATCAGCTTGTTGCTCATGAGTTTCTCCTTCGATTCGTATGATTTTCAAATAATTAAATTCTATGGGGTGTGCGTGGCACTCTTTCGTAAGCTTTTTCAAGAATGTCGGAGGCTGTATCAGTGGTGGGAGTTAATTTCCCATCTGATATAAGCATCAGAAGCTGGGAGGAGTGCTGACCCAGATCAGGGAAGCGCCGGTACGTCCGTTGGCTGTAATATAATGCTGGGTGTTGGGCGTGAAATAAAACGCTTCGCCCTTTTTGGCTTTATAGCTCTTCTGCCCCAGATGGATCGTGATACTTCCGCTGAGTACATATCCGAATTCTTCTCCCTCATGGGGGATATCCGGATATGTGGAGCCGCCGGGTTCCAGTGTCAAGCGGATAGGTTCCATTATATTTTTCTGGGCATTTGGGATGATCCACTGGATCGTATTTTTCAGCTCCGTATCTGTTTTCTCAAAATAGTCTGTTTCATGAAAAACGACCTGATCATCTGAGACATCACAGAAGAAATCCTTCAGATCGGTTCCGAGACATTGCAGGATGTCTACCAGCGTGGCAATGGACGGGGAAGTGAGGTCTCGCTCCAACTGAGAGATAAATCCCTTGGAAAGCTCTGCCCGATCAGCCAGTTCCTCCTGCGTCAGTCCCTTGGACATACGCAGCTCTTTTAATTTGCGGCCTATTTCCATGCAAATTTTCCTTTCTGAACAGAGGTTTAAATTTTCTGTGCGGAATGTTTCTTACAGGCGGCACAGAAAATTTGCTTGGCATGATTAAACAAAAAGTTTAACAATACTGAATTAGCAGTTTTAATAAACAAAAAGTTTACTTTTACTAAACAAACTAAGACGATTATACTCTTTCTTTTGCTAGTGTCAATATGTATTTGATAAAAATACGATTTCATACCAATATTTTGCAGGAATTTTACATCAGATGGGAGGTGACTTCCACCTTGCGGAAAGAATGCCGGAGTATTTCCGAAACGGAGTATAGATACAGAGATGTGCAAAATAATATCTGTCTCCTGAATATCCATTTGACCAAAGAATATGGCGCATGATATAATGGCAAAAAATGATTCATATATAAGGGCAGGAGGATGTTTCGGATATGGATAAGAAAAAATATGTGGCATATGTAGGAACATACACACATGGAAGCAGCATCGGAATACATGTTTATGATGTAGATATGGAGAAGAGGACACTGACTGAGCGGAATGTGGTGCCGGTACATAATGCATCTTATCTGACGAAGTCCTATAATGGACAGTATCTGTATTCGATTGCAGATGAAGGAGTAGAGGTACTCAAGATTGAGGCTAACGGCGATCTGACTCCCATCAATAAAGTAGGGATCGACGGTATGAGAGGGTGTTATCTGTCAGTAGACACCAGTGGCAAGTTTCTTTTTGTGGGAGGATATCACGATGGAAAAGTGACAGTAGTGCATACACACCGCAATGGAAGATTGGGAAGCGTGATGGACGGAGTGTTCCACAAGGGGCTTGGCAGTGTGGCTGAACGTAATTTCAGACCTCATGTCAGCTGTGTGCTTCCTACACCGGATGGTAAATATCTGTGTGCAGTGGACAACGGTGTGGATCAGGTCAAGATCTATAAGGTCCATCCGATGACAGGCAAGCTGAAACTTTATGATATTCTCCGGTGTGAGCTGGAGTCAGGTCCCAGACTGATCTGTTTCAGCAAAGATGGCCGTTTCGCCTATATTAATTGTGAACTGTCCAACAAAATCAGCGTATATTCCTATGATGGAAGCGGTAAGTCACCGGAGTTTGAACTTCTTCAGGAAGTCAAGAGCGTGATGGATGAAAAGGAAGTCAGCAGTGCCTGCTGTGCGATGAAGATTTCACCCAGCGGTAGATATCTGTACTGTTCCAGCGCCGGAGAGAATACCGTAGGTATTTTTGAGATCAATCAGGAGACGGGACTGCTCAGAAAAATATGCATCCTTCCTATCAGCGGCGGTTATCCCAAGGATATCGACGTGCTGCCGGATGAGAAAACTCTGATTGTACTCTGTCATGAGTCCAACTATATGAGATTTTTCACAATCGACTACGAGAAAGGTACACTGATTATGAAAGGCAAACAGCTGAAGGTGGAGACACCCAACTGTATTCTGATTTCGGAGGTTGAAGAAGAAAATTAATAAACAGCACATCAGAGCGGTGAAGTTCTGGTGTGCTGTTTTTATGTGCGCTTTATGAAATTGAATCAGTTTTTAGAATAAATCTTATGCAGATGATCCATGGTAGCGGACATATTCTGCAAAAGGAGATCCAGCAGAGTGATGGCTGTCATAGCTTCTACCACAACCACAGCCCTGGGGACAATGATGGGATCGTGCCGTCCGTGAATCGAGATATCTTTGCAGCTTCCATCCTGGAAAAGAGCACGCTGGGATCTGGCTATGGAAGGGGTGGGCTTAAATGAAACCCGCAGAATCAGATCAGATCCGTCGCTGATACCGCCCAAAACGCCGCCGGCATGGTTGGTAATCTTTACGGCATGTTCCTGTGCGTCAGCACTATACTGGTCATTGTTCTCGTGTCCGAAGGAGGAAGATACGGCAGTACCGTCTCCGATTTCTACTGCTTTTACTGCACCGATTGAAAAAAGAGCTTTTCCCAGCTGTGCGTCTAACTTATCAAAAACAGGTTCTCCCAGCCCGGGGATCATGTGATGGACAATACATTCTACTGTGCCGCCGCAGGATGTCTGATTTTCAAGACATTCCTCCAGAAGAAACTGTGCCCGTTCCTCAGCCTGTGCATCGGGCATAAAAAGACTGCTTTTCAGAATACGGCTTTCGTCAAAGTTAGACGGATCACAGATTACATTGCCGACAGATCTGGTGTAAGAGATGAAACGCATGCCCATTTCCCGGAGAACTTTGGAGGCGATGGCTCCGGCGGCTACACGTCCAATGGTTTCTCTTCCGGAGGAACGTCCACCCCCGCGATAATCCCGGAAACCGTATTTTTGGTCAAAAGTGTAATCGGCATGTCCGGGACGGTAGTAGGAAGAAATCTCACTGTAATCTCGGGAACGCTGGTCTTTATTGCATACAATCATGGAAATGGGAGTGCCGGTGGTTTTTCCTTCAAATGTGCCGGAGAGGATTTCTACAGCATCGGCCTCCTGCCTTGCAGTGGTATAACGGTTCTGTCCTGGTTTCCTTCGGTTCAGGTAGGGCTGAATATCGTCTTCCGTAAGGGTGAGACCGGCAGGACAGCCGTCCACGACAACTCCGATGGCTTTGCCGTGGGATTCTCCCCAGGTCGTGACGGT
>CAKRNX010000170.1 GCA_934371475.1 uncultured Lachnospiraceae bacterium | reverse complement strand
GATGCGACAGGGTAGCCGCCGCTACCAGGGCACTGTCCGTGATCTTAACGCCATGATATACCTCATACCGCTCTTTCAGACCACGCAGGATAGAAATCGTGTCTTCTACAGAAGGTTCATCCACCAGAACCGGCTGGAAACGGCGCTCCAGCGCCGGGTCTTTCTCAATGTACTGACGGTATTCATCCAACGTCGTGGCTCCGATACAGTGAAGCTCACCTCTTGCCAGCATCGGTTTAAGCATATTGCCGGCATCCATAGCGCCCTCCGTTTTACCTGCGCCCACAATCAGATGCAGTTCATCAATAAACAGGATGATCTCGCCTTCACTCTTGCGGACTTCCTCAAGAACAGCCTTCAGCCGTTCCTCAAACTCTCCTCTGTACTTGGCACCTGCCACCAGTGCGCCCATATCCAGAGCAAAAATCTTTTTATTTTTCAGTCCTTCCGGCACATCCCCGCGCACAATACGCTGTGCAAGCCCTTCTACTGCCGCGGTTTTACCCACGCCGGGTTCACCGATCAGCACCGGATTATTCTTCGTCTTACGTGAAAGAATACGGATCACATTACGTATTTCCGCATCACGCCCGATCACAGGATCCATCTTCTGATTTCTGGCCTTTTCCACCAGATCCTCGCCGTATTTATTCAATGTATCATACGTTGCTTCTGGGTTGTCTGTCGTTACCCGCTGATTGCCTCTGACTGTAGACAATGCCTGCAGAAACCGCTCCTTCGTAACGCCGTACTCCCTGAAAAAGGACTTCATAGACGGACTGGCGTGATCAAGCAGCGACAGGAACAGATGCTCAACTGAAACATATTCATCACCCATCGCCCTGGCCTCATCCTCTGCGCTGACCAGAGCTTTATTCAGATACTGACCGATATAGGGCTGACCGCCTGATACCTTTGGCCTGCCGTTCAGCAGCTGTTCCAGCCGATCCACAAAATGCTCTTTCTGGATCTCCATTTTCTCCACAAGTTTCAGGATCAAACTGTCTTCCTGTTTTAACAAACTATAGAGCAGATGTTCCTGTTCAATCTCCTGATTTCCAAACTCATATGCGATTTTTTCCAGGTCATTGACTGCCTGGATAGATTTCTGTGTAAATTTACTAATATTCATAAACAAGCCCCCTCTCGCAAGTGCTGTGTTTTATCTGTCCTAACAGCGCTACCAGTATAACGCCGATTATTTCCAAACATATGAAGCACTCCGGCTTTCCATCTGTTCTATCCAGAATATAACATATGTTATTAGCACTGTCAATAGGTGAGTGCTAATTTTTTATGAAGAATTTGTGATCACCGCGAGCCATGCAAAATAGTGAAAATAACGCCCTGCAAGTTTACTTGCGAGGACGTTTATTCTTGCTGTTTTATAGGGAGACAGCCATGCAGCGAGAGAATTCATTCCCGAACCGTGCATGGCGTACATCACAGCTTCACATGGATTTTTCGCTTGCTTTCGCACTCATTTTTCTTGATTTAACCACATTTTTACGACAAATCTCCAGAAAATTCAAACCGATCGCCCAGATTCTCAAAATTTGTATCGCAGCAGCGGATGGTTTGGCAGCACAGCTTTTGTTCCGCGCGCGAGCAGGCTTCTTCTCTGCGAACTGCGCATCACGCCGGAGGCTTTTTATTTCACAGAACGCAATTTCCTGTGAAATAAAAAACGTGCCATCTCCACGGCACCGCCGCAATAGATCGCACGCATATCTGCTGGACTTACGCTTCTTTAAATCATACACTTCTTTAAATCACACAGTTCTATACATATTTTTGCATGACCTCTCCTGTGTCCACACATCCGTCTCCTAAATATAATGATTAATTTTCTTTTTCCTGTTCTGGCTCACTAATTTCTGAAATCTGACTGGCTGTATTTTCAATAATAGCAATGCATTGCCTGATCCCATCAAACAAAATCGCGCCTGCTTCTGTCAGCTCCACACCTTTTTTATTACGATAAACCAGGCGGCATCCATATTTCCGCTCAAGCCTAGCCATCGCCTTACTCAGAGCCGGCTGAGAAATATGAATCTCCTCCGCTGCTCTCGTAATATTTTTTGTCAGGACAATACGGTAAAAATAATATTCATCCATATCAAATGTCATTTTGTCATTCTTCCGGTCCATAGTTTCTTTCCCTGATTATGAAATCCGTTTTCCCTTTCAGCTGTCTCTATTTATTCTGCCTTTTATCTCATAAAAATATTTTATTCCAAATATCATTCTCTTGCCCGAAAAAATATTCTTTACAAGCACATCCTAGCTCAGCAAAACGCTCCTCAGAACCTCTGCCGCCAACTTTCCTGACACAGACCTTAAATATAACATCCGGACGCTCTGACGAAATCACCCTGTCATCATGTCTGCTGTCATCACCTGTGCTGTCACATCATCCTGCATATGCGGTCAGTTCCCGAGATTCTCAGTCCCTGTTATCTTTTCCTCCATCAGAGCGTCCGGCGGTTACCTTATGAAATCATTTGCTCTTTACCGCTGCCATCTATTATAACTGTTACACAATCTCTTGTAAAATGAATATAAATTATGCCTTATAAATCCCACATGTAGAGATAAGTTTTTGGGAGATATTCACTATCTTCGCCGTCTTTCTTCAGAATTACGCCACGCTGGTCCTACCACGAAATGCACTGCCCGACGGACAGAGTGTCTCAAATTCCTTCAATTTTCTTTTTGCCTCGATACTGATCCCTCTGGGCACCTCAATTTCCACTGTCGCATACTGATCTCCATGTACCGAAGCATCCTTCATGGAAACAATTCCCTTTCCTTTCAGACGGATCTTCGCTCCTGACTGCGTTCCTTCTTGGATTCTGCACATCACGTCTCCGTAAATAGTGTGTATCTGTACTTCTCCGCCCAGAACAGCCGTAGCAAAGGGAACCTTCACTGTCGTATAAACATCCTGCCCCTCACGTCTGAAGCCTGGTTTGTCGTCTACCTGTACCTTAAGCAGGAGATCACCCGCGGGATGTCCGGCCATACCCGGTGTCCCTTTTCCCTTCAGGCGGATTGTCTTGCCGCTCTCGATACCGGCCGGAATATTAATTTCATAGGAACGGATCTGTCCGGATGCATCCTGCAGACTGATCCGCTTTTTCGCGCCAAAAGCCGCCTCATCAAAGCTGATCTCTACCTCAGCATTCACATCAGAGCCTCTTCCGGCAAATCCGCCTTCCTCAAATCCTGAAAATCCACTGAATCCGGAACTGCTTCTGTGAAATCCTGATCTGGTTTTTCCCGTTCCCCTACGGTCAAACCCGCTTCCGAACAGATCTCCGAAAATATCGTCCATATTGATGTCTCCGCCCTCGAAATGATATTCCTGATAACCGCCGGGACCGCTGCTCTGTCGAAAACCGCCCGTGAACGGACCATAAGCACCTTGACTGTATGCCCCGCCCTGTCCAAATCCTTCCGCGCCGTTTTCATCAAACGCCGCATATCCGTACTGGTCATACAGCTTTCGTTTCTTTTCATCTCCAAGTACATCATAGGCTTCCGTCACTTCCTTAAATGCTTCCTCCGCCTTTGCATTACCTGCATTGGAATCCGGATGATATTTCTTGGCCAGTTTCCGGTAAGCCTTTTTAATTGCAGCGGCATCTGCTGTCCTGCTCACTCCCAGGACTTCATAATAGTCTCTCTTTGCCGACAATATCATCACCCTCTTTCAGCCAAACTTTCCTTACCCAGCTTTTTTTATTCACTGTCATTTTCTTTTTCTGCGAAAAGGAGGCTGATCGAAACCAGCCTCCCTCATTCACTTCTATTTCTTCTCAGAAATCCTTATCCTTCAATTGTGATATATTTATCTTCCTTCGTCACCGGTTTAGCTTCCTTCTTCGGAATAAAGAGTTTCAGAATGCCGTGATGGAACTCTCCTTTGATATCATTCCTCGTCACCTGATCTCCCACGTAAAAGCTTCTACTGCAGGCTCCCGTGTAACGTTCTCTGCGGATATAGCGTCCGGTCTGTTTCCCCTGTTCCTCTTTATTCAGATCCTTCTCCGCGCTGATCGTCAGGTTTCCGTCTTCCAGAGTTACCTGAATTTCATCCTTTTTAAATCCTGGAAGATCAATCTCCAGCTCATATCCGTCATTCAATTCCCTAATATCTGTTTTCATCACATGAGCAGCTTTTCTTCCGTAAAGCTTTTTCTCTGCATTCTTAAGATCTTTGTCTGTATAAAACGGAAATTCATCAAAAAAATTATCAAATAAGTTTTCTCCAAAAATGCTCGGCATTAACATAAGTCATCTCTCCTTTTATATTAACTGTAAACTTTTATTATTTTCTTCTTTGTTTGGAACCTGGAAGATTACACCTTGGGATCTTGGCGATCCTTGCTTTTAAAAAATTTCTTTTTCTCTCTTCCTTTGTTCTATCTGTACTATATCACGCATTATTAGCACTGTCAAGAGATGAGTGCTAATTTTTTTGTGAAGAATTTGTGAAGCCTTGATTTTACGGGCTTCACAGGGATTTTTTACTTGCTTTCGCACTCGATTTTCTTGATTTGACCACATTTTTACGACAAATTCTTGGAAAATATATTCGTCTGATTTTCTTACCACATTTTACGACAACGACTTCTGGTTTATACCACAGCAGGTACGGTTTCTGGCAGGTTCATTTTAGACATCTCATTCTCCACATGAGACTTGCAATCGAGATACGCTGTCTTTCGCCTCCTGACAGATGCCCTCCTGCACCTCCTACAACCGTATCAAATCCATTCT
>CAKRNX010000169.1 GCA_934371475.1 uncultured Lachnospiraceae bacterium | reverse complement strand
TTGCAGTACAGCTCCCTCACCAGCTCCGACTTATGCTCTCGCATCCATCCTCCGCCGCCGTTCAGGATCGCCCTGCATTCCTCCTCTGAAATCTGTGTTTCTACTTTCATGCACAGGTTGTTGTGCTTGATCTTTTTTTCCAGTGAGAGAAATGAAAAATCATCATTATAATACCGGATGCGGAATTTTTCCCGCTTCTGCACGCCGTCCACCTTCTCCCGCAGCGCCTTATCCTGAATATTGTCAAAATAAATGCTGCGAATATAATATCTTCCGTCGCTGCCGGTGTGCGGATCCCGCTTCATCACGGAACCAAGTCTCTGACGCAGAGCATAGTAATCCGTCATCGTAATCGGATACTTCCGTTCATGGCGGTACTTCCCTGTAAGTTCCATCTGTCTGTGTCTCCTTTCTGCTGCGCTTTTACATGGATTTTACACAGGCATCCCAAAATGTACCTGAAAAAAGAATCCGTGGCGATAAAAATATTTCCCGTGATCCCCAAATATTTCTGCCAGAAGATTACATGGATTGTTATGCGCTTCACTCTTCCGCCATCATGTAAACACAAGTAAGGGTAGACCTTTTGGCACTGTAATCTTATAATAAAACTGTCAAAAGACCCACAGGTCAAACTTTTTTGTTTCAGGTACATTTCAGCCGGCTGCAATATAATATGCAATATAATATTATAGAAGAAAAGTGCCTTACCAATTGAACAGACTGCAGCTTTACTTCGGCCGCACCGCATGATTGCCTCACAGATCATGCATCAAGGTTACCGGAAACTTATAAAACCGGATATTTTATCGAAATTTAACCCAGGCAGAGAAACATTTATTAGGAAAGGATGATTCATTGATGCGCATATTAATTGCTGAAGACGAGGTCACTATCGCGAAAGCGCTGAAGGTGATGCTTGAAAAGAACCGCTATTCTGCGGACGTAGTACATAACGGGACGGACGCGCTCCATTATATCACGGAGAATGCCTACGATGCGCTGGTACTCGATATCATGATGCCCGGAATGGACGGCATTGAGCTGCTGACTACGGTGCGGCGGATGGGGATCACTACCCCGGCGCTGTTTCTGACTGCCAAAGCCGAAGTGGAAGACCGCGTAGCCGGACTCGACGCCGGAGCTGACGATTATCTCCCCAAACCTTTTGCCTCCAGCGAATTTCTGGCCAGGGTCCGGGCGCTGATCCGGCGCAGCGATGTCTATGCCCCGTCTACGCTGCGCCTTGGCAACACAGAGCTGAACTGCACCCAGTACACGCTCTGCGCGGACGGAGAAAGCGTCCGGCTGAACAATAAAGAGTATCAGCTCATAGAGCTGTTCTGGCGTCATCCCCGCCAGGTATTCTCCACTGAGCATCTGATGGACAAAGTATGGGGACTGGATTCCAGCGCAGAGATTGACGTTGTGTGGACTTACATCGGATTTCTCCGCAAAAAATTAAGACAGCTCGGTTCAGATATTGAAATCAAGACGATCCGCGGAGCCGGATATGCCCTGGAGGTAAACAAATGCTGAAAAAAATGCGCTGGCACTTTATCGCCGCGGCCATGGCCGCCTTCTCTTCCGTGATCCTGATCCTGCTGTGTATTATCAATTTCTGGAATATCCAAAGCACAGTACATCAGCTGGATGATACCCTTACACTGCTGTCCGACATGGACGGGAACACAGCGCCGCCCTCCACGCCTGCGCCAGAGCCAAAGGAAATGCCCCCTGCCGATAACAAGGGGCACTTTTCACCGGAAGTGCAGTATATGATCCGGTTTTTTTCTGTTTCTTTCGATGCAGATGGAGAGATTCAGAATATCAATCAGGATTTTATTGCTTCCGTATCAGAAGACGATGCAAAGGCCTATGCTTCTCTGATCCTGCAAAAAGGCTCTGCTCACGGATTTTACAGAGGTTACCGCTATCTGTCGGTCGCTTCGGATGACGGTACAACCGTTATCTTCCTGAATGCCGAGCGGGAACTTCATGCCTTCCGTTCCCTGCTGCTGATTACCGCAGCAATCGCCGTCATCTGCCTGCTCTGCGTTTTTATTCTGGTCGTGCTTTTTTCCCGCCGCGCCATCACACCGTATCTGCGCAATATAGAAGCACAGAAGCAGTTTATTACAAACGCGGGACATGAACTGAAAACTCCGCTCACTTCCATTTCTACCAGTGCAGATGTGCTGGCCATGGAATACGAAGATGACGAATGGGTACATAATATCCAGCAACAGTCCGGCAAAATGGCCAAACTGATTGCCAACCTGGTCACACTCTCCCGCCTGGATGAGGAAAACCCCTTCCCGGAAAAATCCGAATTTTCTCTCAGCGATGCCGTCTGGGAGACAGCCGAACCCTTTATCGCCCTGGCCTCGGCCCGCGGAAAAACCTGTATTCTGAATATCGAAGATCACCTGATGATGACGGGCGAGCGTGCTGCCATCCAGCAGACTGTCTCGATCCTGCTGGATAATGCCATAAAATATTCCGCTGCCGGCGGTCGGATCACACTGACCCTGCGCTGCAGCGGAAGAAAAAAAGAAATTCTGGTATCCAGTTCCTGCGCCCCGGGCCCGCTTCCCGATACACAGCGGCTTTTTGACCGTTTTTACCGCGGGGATGAATCTCACTCTACGCAGGACGGAACCGGCATCGGCCTGTCCATCGCGCAGGCCACCGTGCAGGCCCACGGGGGCAGTATCTGCGCGGAGTGCAGCGAACAGACGCGCCTGCTGACATTCCGGATCCTGCTGTAACTGCATCTTTCTTCTGCGCATCTCACAACAGGAATGCCGGGCATGATTGTTACGTGCCTGCACGATAGCGGAGTCAGACCTTTTGACACTGTCATTCTACATGATTACGCCCCATCCAAATGTGGTATCATACCCTTCTTCCCCGGCATCCAGCGCCTGTTCCCGCAGATATGTCCTCACCGCCTCCTCCGTGGCTGCCGGATGATCCTGCAGATATGATGCAATCACTCCCGCCACCCGGGGAACCGCGTAGGAGGAGCCTCGCTCCCCCGCCCAGTTCCCGTCTGCGCTCACATAAACCGCTTCACTGTGAAGATACCACAGTGAAGTGACCGGATCCCCATCTTCATCAAAATCAACGCCGCCAACTCCGATCACTTCACCCCATCCGGCCGGGTATACGAGGCTGCCAAGCGGCGTCTCCAGGCTCAGATTGCCCGCTGCGGACACGAGCACAGCACCGTTTTCTTTCGCATACCGGACGGCATCGTGGAGCGTCTCACTCTCCTGCCCCACTGTCCAGCTCATGCTGATGAGATCCGCATCATACTGATCCACGGCATCCCGCAAAGCATCAGCAATGCGCGCTTCCACCGCACCGCCATCATTTGCCTCAATCTCCGCGTCAAAACATTTCAGCATCACGATATCTGCCTGCGGCGCGTAGTTTTGCAAAATTTCACAGATCCCCGTGCCATGGCCGTCCGTATCCGTAAGGTCATCGTTTCCTTCCACATAATTCCACCCGGAGAGATCCTGACCGCACCCGGAGTCCAGCACACAGACCGTCACGGGATTTGCTGTGTCATCCAAAACCGCAGCAGCGCTCTCCTCTGCCGCAAAGCTCTCTGTATTTCGGGTATATACTGTGAATATCAGGAAAAACACAGATATTACCAGGAATAGTATGTTGTTTATATGCAAATTCGTGTGATATCTTATGTGATGTCTTTGCATTCTTTTCTCTCCGTTTACTATCTTCACCCATATATTTTCCGTTAGCAATCAATCTTCCTGGGGTGTCGGGCAACTCCTGTATGAGCAGTAATATCTCCATGCATAATATACACATACCCTGAATCCTTATCATATATTTTGGAAAAAAGGACACCTAAAGCTTCATCATCGGATGATCCCTCCACAATCACAAAAACATTTAAGCTCGGAACTATGCAGGGATTTCGCCGTATCTATCGTAAGAAAAAGCCTGCCGGAACACTTTACAATTCCAGCAGGTTTCTTCTTACTGCACTGCGCAGTTCGATCTGTTTTCAAATCTTCATTGTTTCAACTTCCGATCAGATCTGTTCCATTTACCTGTTTGTCAATGGGCACCAGCTATTCCGCCTGCACCGCTGTTTCTCCCGGAAGCGCTGCCTCGGTGACCGGTTCTGCCGGAGGCGCAGTTTCGAGCGCCTCTGTGGCAGGTTCCGTGGGTGCTTCTGTGGGGGGCTCTGTCGGAGCTTCCGTAGGCGGTGTCGTCTCGGGTGCTTCCGTAGGAGCCTCGGTCGGGGATTCCGTCACCGGTTCTGTAGACGGTGCCTCGGTCGCAGGTTCTGTCGGCGGCTCTGTCGCAGGAGCTTCCGTTGCAGGCTCGGTGGACGGTTCTGTCGCAGGAGCTTCGGTTACAGGCTCAGTAGACGGTTCCGTCACAGGTTCCGTAGACGGTGCCTCGGTTGCAGGTTCTGTCGGAGCCTCGGTCTCCGTCTCAGGTTTCGTTTCCGTGATCGCTTTCATTGCCTTCTTTTTCGCTTTCTGAGAGGAAGTATTGGTACCGCTTGATAAATAAATATACAAACTGATATCATCTTCATCCGGAGCATATTTCGGATCGCGGAACGCCATACTGATATTAAAGCTCTGATTATTCTGTCTGTTGTACGTCGCTGTAATTTCATTTCCCGACACTGTATCCATACCATTGGCTGTCGTTTTTGATGTCGTATAATAACGATGGTAATTTGAATGTCCTCCCCAGAAAACCTTCACCATGTCGAGAGAAACACCGTTTTTGTACTGGTACCATGGCCATTTATAAGAAGTAGGTCCAA
>CAKRNX010000168.1 GCA_934371475.1 uncultured Lachnospiraceae bacterium | reverse complement strand
TATTGCCATGGGCATCCTGACAGCACTCCTTCTTAGAGGAAGTGTGTTTAAGGGAGAGGCGGTTCCGTTTGTGATGGAGCTGCCCAATTATCGGCTGCCGGGTTTGAAAAATGTGGGACAGCTGCTGTGGGAAAAGGCCAAGGATTTCCTTCAGAGAGCATTTACGGTAATTTTCATTGCCACGATTGTGATCTGGTTCCTGCAGACGTTTGATACAAGACTGAATATTGTCAGTGATTCACAAAACAGTATTCTGGCCGTTGTATCAGGGCTGATTGCACCGATCTTTGCACCGCTGGGCTTCGGTGACTGGAGAATTTCCACTGCACTGATGACAGGATTTATGGCAAAAGAAAGCGTCGTGTCAACATTGTCTGTATTGTTTGGCAGTACGGCGTCCCTGCAGGCGGTTCTGGCTCCTGCGGCAGCGGCGAGTCTTCTGGTATTTTGCTTGCTCTATACGCCCTGTGTTGCGGCGATTGCTTCCATACGCCGGGAGCTGGGCGGAAAATGGGCAGCTGCGGTAGTGATTGGGCAGTGCGGTGTGGCCTGGATTGCAGCACTGCTGGTTTTTATGGCTGGCAGGGTATTTTTGTAGAAGTATGAACATACTGTTTGGAAGGTGATAAAAAAGACAGTCTGTGATGCAACGGGAGAACAACTCCAGTTATAACACAGGCTGTCTTTTTATTATCTCAGATGTGAGATGACTCCCACCTGAGATGGTCTTCCATATTCTTGAAACTAGTTCCTGCTGTTGTGATCAGAAATGTATTTTTTGATAGCCTCAAAACTCTCAGGGCTGATAACGTGCTCTATACGGCAGGCATCATCGACAGCGGTCTTCTCGTCAACGCCAAGGTCGGTAAGCCATGCGGAGAGCAGCTGATGGCGCTCATAAATCATATCTGCTACCTGTTTGCCGGCATCGGTCAGATAGATGTAACCTTCCGGCCTCACGGTAATCATATCTTTTTCACGCAAATTTTTCATGGCTACGCTGACGCTGGATTTTTTGAACCCCAGCTCCTCGGCGATGTCTACGGAGCGAACCACCGGTTTCTTTTTGCTGAGTACTAAAATGGTTTCCAGATAATTCTCTGCTGATTCGTTTGATTTCATATCATATACCTCAACTTTCCTGTTTAATAAAAGGGACATACAGAGCAGGACAATTCTGTATATCAGAGTGCATTCTGTTGCCGTGTGATTCCTGTATGGAATGTCACTAGCATATCATTACAGGAAATATCGGTAGAACAAAAGTGTATTTCGTACACCTTGCGAGCCACTGTCTTAGCAGCACAGACAGGAGAATAGCTGCTGACATCCTGTTGCTGTGTGAAACAGTTCAAGAATGCCGGAGTCTATATCAGATGGGAGTCACCTCGCATCTGATGTCTTGTTATTAGAATAACATATTTTTGAAGATACAGCAACGATGATTTTGCTCGGACAGAAAAGTTATCATTACTGTTTGCGGGATATTCTTGAAACAAAGAGAAAAAGTTATAATTTGTCAATTTTAGTTTGCGCAGGCAGATTATGATGGAACATATACAGCAAATAAGATGAATACAAAGCGTTATATGAAGAGCAAGGAGAATCAGAGCAGATGAGTGAAAAAGAAAGAAAAAAGGATGCGGAAGAATGGTTTTTTGTCTTGTTTCCGGAAAGTTCAAAATTTTTGGAAAAAGTTAAGAAAGCCTCCACAGAGGAGACACAAATCTCCGGTATGATAAGAACTAAATCAAGGATACATTCCTTGAATTCAGAAGAAGCCATACAGGTCAGGGCTGTAAGGCGGGGGCGGTGCTGAAAAGCCAAATACGGTATCGGTTCTGCAGGCTGAACTGAATACGGAAATACATGGAATGAATAATACATAGTTTTTCTGCTATGTCGGGCAGAAGAAGTTTTGCAAGCTTCAGATTGACAGCAGGATGAGAGATGTCTATAATGAGAAGGTACGGCAAACAGTGTGCGTATGGAGAAAAGACATTGATAAGGGGAACTTGCGGGAGAGGATGGAACATTCAAAGAAACTTTCAATGATAGTGGGAAGTTGTATTCTGTTGATTGCGGCATTTTCATCAATGGTGCTGTATAAGACATTCCGGCCCAGTAAAGGGCTGCCCTATGAAGAGATTACCATGGAGCAGCTGGTGGAATATATGGAGTATGAGGTCGGATATGTGCTTCTGGATGTACGTACTGCAGAGGAATACCGGGAAGGTCATATTGCCGGAGCGTTGAATATTCCGATTGACGAGCTGAACAGTCTGGCGGATAAGCTGCTGCCGGATAAGGAACAGATGATTTATGTTTATGGAAAAAGCGGCAATCGCAGCCGGAAGGCGGCATCAAAGCTGTGCAAAATGGGGTATGTCAATATCTCTGAAGTAGGAGAGATGCAGGATTGGACCGGGGAGACTGAGACGGGAGATGCGCAGTCCGCATCTGTATGAGTACAGAAAATGGCGGTTAAAAATCAAAAAAATATTTAAGAAGGTACAGGTTTTGTAGGATGTTATGAAAAAGTCGGACATTTTTGGAAGCAACATTGCGTTGTATCCGTGAATGTCCGACTTTTGATTCAAGCCTTCATACCTTAATAAATGATTACGGTTGTTCCAAGAGGAATTCTGTCATATACATATTTTACTTCCTTGTTGCCAAGACGGATGCATCCGTGGGAAGCCGGTCTGCCTAGCACACCGTCGTTGTAGCGATTGCCGTCGTTGGTATACACCCAGGAATGGATGGCATTGCCGGAGAAGTAGCTGGCGTAATCTGCATATGAGTAGGCATCAAAGCGCATAATGCGTGATTTTTTCCAGAGTCTGTGAGTACCCCTCGGTGTGCAGGTGGTAGCTTTTCCGGAAGAACAGAGGTATGTCTTAAACAGTTTCCAGTTGCACTGGCTTCCTTTGAAAATATAGAAGCGCTGTTTATTCAGACTGACCCAGATCAGATACTTGGTATTGCTGCTGTATCCTTTGGCGTTTACATAGCCTTCTTTGGCATCTCTGGAATAGTCGGTTTTGTTATCGTATACACAGTCAACCCACTGCAGGCTGGTGCGGGGGATATAGACCATAGTGCCGTTCTTGAGTTTGGCAGTGCAGGTAGAAGCCCGCTTCGTGACAGTAACACGAGTCCCGGATTTGATGGAAACTGTTTTTTTGCCATCCGTGGTTTTTACTTTAATATTGCCGACCACTTTTGCAGAATAGTACATGGAGCGGATAGAAGAAATCTCGGTGGAGATTTTTACCGGCTTCGCAGTAATTACAGCACTGAAGCTACCTGCACGGGTGCTGCCGCTGACCTTGCGGACTGCGCGGACTTTGAAGCAGTAAGTAGTGCCGTTGGTGAGCTTCTGGATGGTGACAGCCGTCTTGGTTGTAGTTCCGATGGAAACGTATTTGCCGACGGCATTTCTCTGGAATACTTCGTAATAGGAAGCATAGGATGTCTTATTCCATTTCAGGCCGACTTTTCCATTGGAACAGGAATCAATCTGGACAGAAGGAACCGCCGGTTTTTTGATGACAGGCGTGACCTTCACAGCCGTAGATTTTTTGCCTTCATATGTGATGGAGGCTACTGTACGGTAAGCACTGACAGCGAATGTGCAGGCTGTCCCGCTTTTTAACTTGGTGACCTTGACCTGCGTGCCTTTGGTCCGGCCAATTTTTACATAAGTATTATTTGTGGTGTTTAGCTGATAGACATTATAGCCGGTGGCATTGGAAACTTTGTTCCACCGAAGTGTGACAGATGCCTCGGCAGCGGATGCCTTGAGTTTTTTTACCTGTCCGGGATTTTTGGCGGCCGCCTGGGCGTACAACGGGAAGGCCAGCGTACACAGCAGGACCGCAAGCAGCAGCGTTAACCAAGATTTTGCAGAATGTTTCATAAACTTTCCCCCTTTTTCTCATTCCAATTTAGGATTAAGGCGTCAAAACACCATAATCCCAGATGACACGGACTATTACGTGCTTCGCATTTCTGTATCCTTACCATCATAATAAACAATAAAAACAGGGGTGTCAATAAGCGGAAGGAAGAATTAAGAAAGCCTTTTGTAAAACTGGATATGGAAAAGATACAGTGTATCTGATAGAATAGGAGTGGTAATAAAAACAGGAGGGAGAACTGATGGAAAAAAGTTTAAAAAGGCAAAACAGCGACCTGAAATGGAAGGCTGCGCTGTACACTGTCGGGCCGGTACTTATTTATATCATATCGTATCTGATGTTTTATAAACAGACACTGCTTCCGAAAAACAGCGATATTGTAGCTCATATGAAACATGCACTTTCTCTGGATCTGGTGTTGGAGCTTTCTCACTGCGGATGGCACCTGGCATGCTGGATTTTATATGCCTGCCTGCCGATCTCGATCAATGTGGCTGCCGCGGCAGTGAGCGCGCTCTTTAATTCTTTGGCAGCTATGGTAGTGATCTGGCTCTGTGAGAAATATATTTCAGACCGGATACCGGAGATCCGCATCAGGTTCTGGATTACGACGGGAGTTATGCTGACAGCGCTTATGGTGGGACCGCTGTATCTGAGATTTTATAATGACAAATACTATCTGGGGCAGGGATCTCCCAATGTCTGGCATAATCCCACAACGACAGGTGTGCGGCCCTTGGCACTGGTGATGACCGTCATGACGGTAGCCTACTGGTCCTGCGGGGAGGATGAGACGGTAACATTTGGCGGACGAACATGGAAGAAGAACACGGCATATCAGCTGGTGATGATGGTGCTTCTGTTTATCTCCACAATTATCAAGCCATCTTATATTATGGTATATCTGCCGGTATGCGGTAT
>CAKRNX010000167.1 GCA_934371475.1 uncultured Lachnospiraceae bacterium | reverse complement strand
AGCCCCCCCACATCTGATGTACAAAATGAAGCTGCTGCAATATAGATGAGGCGTCACCTCAATCTATAGAGCAACAGCTTCTGTCAATCAGATGCTCCGCTGCAAGCTTCCCCAACAGAAACAGCCTGCATTGTTTCTCTCAAAACTGTACTTTAACTTTACTCTGCTACTTCATCGTATGTGCCAAGCTGAATCATACTGTTAAATACATTCTCTGCACAGCGCTCAATTTCTCCAAGGGATACATCTCCGTTGACATAACCGGTGATCAGTCCTGTGCTGTCCAGCAGCCATGCGGAATAGCTTACAAGTGCATTTCCGTCTGCATCGTAGATGAACTCACCGTCCTGTGTATACCCCTCTGGAAGCTCCTGTACTGCTGCCTCTTCATAAGGACGTGTACAGGATTCTACAATTCCATTTTCATCAAAGCACGGCTCTGTTGCCGGAACATACAGATTGTTGATCTTGAATAAGGAGTAATCTCCGTATTTTGTTCCGCAGTATTCACAGTAAACTTCTCCGGAATGTACGATACCATACCAGTTTTCGGTTGCGCCTTCCGTTGTAAAGCCTTCCGGAAGTTCCGGATCTGCACGTCCTACAAGGCTTGGCATACAAAGCTCGCCCTGTGCCCGCAGCATACTTGCATTTCCATTGTCTTTTCCTGATGCCCAGTCAGTCATGACTGATCCGCTAAATCCCCACTCATCACGCAGCACTGTGGTCAAAAGTTCATAGTTAGTCGCTGCGTAAGAACCGTTGATCCGGTTGTAGGAAGTCATAATAAACCACGGATCGCTGTCCTCGGTCAGGATCTGGAACGGTTTCAGATAAATTTCTCTCAGCGCACGCTCGGTAACGATGGAGTCCGATCCATTTCTGTTATATTCCTGATTGTTTACGGCAAAATGTTTTGCTGCAACGCCTACCCCTGCTGACTGAATACCTTTCGTGATCGCCGCACCGCAGTTTCCTGCAAGAACCGGATCCTCAGAATAATACTCAAAGTTACGTCCGCAAAGAGGATCTCTGTGAATATTCAGAGCCGGTGCCAGCCATACGCTCACCTCATTAAATTTCGCTTCTTTTCCGATCTCTGCTCCGGTCTGCTCCAGCAGTTCCGTATTCCAGGTACAAGCCTGCATGGTTCCCATCGGGAAAAATGTATTTCCGGTCTGATCTTCCGCCATTGTCAGTCTCAGTCCTGCAGGTCCGTCCGCCATAACCGCAAAATTCACACCACGGTCTTCCAGCGTCTGACCAATACCGCCTGCTGCTCCTGCTGCTAATTCCGGGAAATAATGATAGTTGTCAGTTCTTACTCCGTAAATACCGCCAAAAATCTGTACGAGTTCCGGAAGTGTAAACTGGGAAATAAACTCCTGCATGGTTGCAGAACCATCCGCTACATTTCCAAGTAAAATACCTTTATCTTCTCCTGTCAGATCATAAGCTGCAAGATCTGTATCCCACTTATCTTCTATGTGATTATCAGCTGACCGCAGTGCGGCTTTGTTCATGGTCAGTGTATAATTTCCCTCATCATCCAGTGCGGCGTTCGCAACAGTAAATGCAAATGTCGGAGCCAGCACCTCTGAAAGTTCCTCTGTGACCTTTGTCTCGTCCAGAGTATATGTTCCTGCGCTCTGCAGCTCTTTCACTGTTGTACCCACATACAGTTTGTAGTCTCCTGCCTCCATCACGTAGCAGTTTTCGTGCTCCGTCACTCCAGAATCATCATAGGAAGCCATATCTTCTGTATGGTAGGACAATGTCACCGTACAACTCTCTCCCGGCGCCAGTTCCGGTGTCTTTGCAAAAGCTGCCATCTCATATGCCGGTTTTCCAAGCGCTGCGATCGGAGCCTGATAATATGCCTGCACCACTTCTTTTCCGCTGTAATCTCCAGTGTTTGTCACAGTTAC
Organism: uncultured Lachnospiraceae bacterium; assembly: GCA_934371475.1. Classification (GTDB taxonomy): domain Bacteria; phylum Bacillota; class Clostridia; order Lachnospirales; family Lachnospiraceae; genus Merdiplasma. The sequence continues at coordinate 2,918 of CAKRNX010000167.1, read as the reverse complement.
GTCAAAAGAAATTTCGTCATCTGTAATATCGGATGAAGTTACCTCATAATCAAATGAGGTATAGCTCAGTCCATAACCGAACTCATAACGTACTTCTTCAGGAGCAAATGTCTCAAAATAGCGATATCCCACATAAACATCCTCGCCATAGATCGGATTGATCACATTTCTTCCAAAGCTTGAACTGTCCACACTCTGAGCCGGATAAGAGTCATATTCATACGCCCAGGTATCCATCATGCTTCCTGACGGATTGATCTCTCCTGTCAGAATTTTTGCAATAGAGATAGCTCCGTATCCTCCCGGCTGCCATGCTTCCAGCACCGCGTTCACATGATACTGTTCGATCCAGCCGGTATCAATCATTCCTCCGGTATTCAGAATGACAAGCACTTTATCAAAAGAAGCACTTACCTGCTCCAGCAGACTTTCCTCGCCTTCAGAAAGATACCAGTCACCTTTGATCGCCTGTCTGTCGCTTCCCTCGCTGGAATTTCGTCCGAAAATGACAACTGCCATATCATTTCTCTCTGCAATCGCCTGCATATCCAGTTCGTCTGTCGGCATCTCCGGCTGAGAAGCGCCATTTCCCATGGTTCCAAATGTACTGTTGTCACCCTCTGCGGAATTCTCCTCGCACCATTTCTCATATACGTCATACACTTCCTGATCGTACTGAATACCGGCCTCTGAGAAACCTTCGATAAAGTTATAAGAAGCGCTCGTATGCACAGTTCCTGAACCTCCGCCTCCCTTGGAGATATCGATCTGTGTCCGGCCAAATACCGCTACCTTCGTCTGATCTGCCGCGATCGGCAGCAGCCCGTCATTTTCCAGCAGAACCGCTCCTTCTGCCGCCACCTGCAGTGCAACGGTCTTTGCGTCTGAACTGGGATCCAGATTTCCTGCAAATGCTGTCGTCTGTACACTTCCTGCCATCACAGCGGCCATCAGAAGTGCTGTCACTCTTCTTTTCCTCATCTCTTTTTCCTCCGTTTTTTTACAGACCGCAACTGTTCAGAAGCATACCAGGAAGCTTCTGAAGTGTTGCTGTGGTATTTGCCATACCTTTTCTGTGTTGGTGACCTCATCATAAAAGAACATGTCTCAAAATACAATGATTTTGCCCCAAGTGTAAAAGATATCCGAAGGAATCAAAAGATTTCCCACCTGATTTATTTTCTGTACTGTGCCGGGGAGGTATGATAGTATTTCTGGAACACACTGCTGAAATGTTTTGCATCCCGGTAACCTACCATCTCCGCAACCTGCGCAACAGAATAGTTTCTGTTTTTCAGCAGGCTTTCGGCATTTTTCATACGAACATCTGTCAGATACTGATTAAAATTCACTCCCGTCTCTTTCTTAAACAGTGTAGACAAATAACTGGCACTCACATACACCTCCGCTGCGACCATTTCAAGCGTCAGATGCTTTTCATAATTCAGGTCAATGTATTCTTTCGCAGTCCGGATCAGTTTTCTGCATGACTCTGTCTGCAGATCCGATGTCTTCAGCTTATTTATGATCAGCTTCAGGCGTTTTGTCAGCTCCAGACGATTCACCGGTTTTGGCAGAAAATCTTCCGCCCCTAGCTGAATTGCCTTTCGCGCGTATTCAAAATTTGCATAGGCGCTGACAATGACAAACCGGGTGGAAAGCCCCGCCTCCAGCGTTTTTGCAATAATCTCCAGACCTGAAGCTCCCGGCATCCGGATGTCTGTGATGACAATATCCGGCCGTTCGGAAAGAATCAGCGACAGCAGCTCTTCTCCGTTTTTTGCCCGGCCGGCAATCTCAAGGCCAAGCAATTTCCAGTCAATCACGCGCTCCAGAAGCGTCAGTGCAAGCGCTTCATCATCTGCCAGTATCACTTTCATCTCTGTTTTTCTCCTCCATCATGCCCGCTTCATTTGTATAGCGTGCCGGAAAAGCAATGCTTACTGACGTTTTTATTCCCGGCGCACTCTCTATCTCACAGGAAACGTCATGCTGAAAATATGCGAGCAGCCTCTGCATAATATTATACAGTCCAATTCCCTGTGTATCGTCATAATCTTCCGTCGCAAGCCGCTCCCTGATCTGGGCAAGCCTTTCCGGCGTAAAACCGATCCCGTCATCCTCTACCGTAATCCGTACCCTGTCTTTGCTCATAAATGCGCTTACCGAAACACTGCCGCCCTGTGTCAGCGGCGCAATGCCATGGCACAGCGCATTCTCACATAACGGCTGAAGAATCAGGGCCGGAATCTTTGCCCTCTTGCATGCTTCCTCACAGCTGACAGAAAAACAGATCCGTTCCCCAAACCGACGCTTCTGGATATTCAGATAGTGACTTGCGTTCTCCAGTTCTTCTTCAAGCGTTACCGTTTTCTCCAGCCTGCTCAGCGAATAATGCAGATAATCTGCCGTCTCAAGAATCATATCCACCGTCTTGTCGGCATTTTCCTCCGCTGCCTGTCCGGCGATGACATTCAATGCATTAAACAGGAAATGCGGATTCACCCTGGACTGAAGCATACGCAGCTGTGCCCGTTCCAGACGCGCCTTCATACTGACAGCCGCAAGCTCTGCCTCTTTTAGCTGACGCTTGACTGCTTCCTGCTGCTTCAGCTCCTCCATCTGATTTTTAATCTCTCCAAGCATCCTGTAAAATGCTTTCGAAAGAATCTCCACCTCATCTCCCGTCTCTGCAGGCTGATTCATTTCCACATCCCATTTTCCCTCACAGATCCATTCCGCCCTGTGTGTCAGCACCATTAAATTCTCCGTAATACGCCTTGAAAAACGGATCAGCACAATCAGACAGATGCCCGCAAAAAGAACTGTGTCAGCTGCAAGCATTGCAAATATCCTCCTCTGCTCCTGCTCAATCCTGCTCTTGCGCGTATCCAGTTCTGTATTGATCACTTCCGTAT
>CAKRNX010000166.1 GCA_934371475.1 uncultured Lachnospiraceae bacterium | reverse complement strand
ATGTAAAAAGAAGGATGGAACGGGATGCGCTGGAGTCTTTCTTTCAGGTGATTGTAACAGGAGATATGGTAAAAAAGACAAAGCCGTCGCCGGAGATCTATGAGAAAGCCTGCCGGATGCTGGGCAGCACACCGTCAAGAAGCATCGCGCTGGAGGATGCATGCAATGGGATCCGCTCTGCCAGTGGGGCAGGACTGTTGCCTGTCATGATCCCTGATCTGCAGAAAGACAGCAGAGAAGTGGATGATCTGCTGTATGCGAAGATGGATTCGCTGACTGAGGTGAGGGAGTGGATGGAAAGGAGCAGTTATGGAGTGGCTTGATATCGTAGATGAAAATGGAGAACCTACCGGTGATACAGTAGAGAGGAGCAGAGCACACAGAGAGGGGATACGCCACCGCACCGCGCATGTGTGGCTGGTCAGGATCAGGGACGGAAGAGCGCAGATTTTGCTGCAGAAACGCAGCAGAATCAAAGATTCCCATCCGGAATGTTATGATATGTCCAGCGGAGGACATATTCCGGCGGGTGTGGATTATCTGCCTTCAGCTGTTCGCGAGCTTTGGGAGGAGATCGGTGTCCATGCACGCGAGCAGGAACTGATCTGCTGTGGTGTGCGCCGGTTTTTTCACAGGGATATCTTCCATGGCAACCTGTTTCTGGACAATCAGGTCAGCAGGGTTTATGTGCTGTGGAGGGACACAGATCAGTTTACACTTCAGGAAGAAGAAGTGGAGGAAGTGCGGTGGATGGATTATGAAACCTGCAGAGAGATGGTGGAAAAGAACAGTCTGCCGCACTGCATTGTCCTGGAAGAGCTGGATATGATCGGAACACAACTTTTTGTGTAACGTGCATAAAAAAACAAATGAAATAGATGATTTTCGATTTGTTCTCACAAAATCATGAAAAAACGAAATTTGCCGTTGACTTTTGAAAAAATTGCGGGTAATATGTAGAACATAAAAGCAAAGGCGCTTTGAGAGTGATTTCTCAGAGCGCCTTTTTTGTATCTCAGATGCTTCTGTGATACAAACCTGGCCGGAAGGGATCGGATGATGATGCCGGGATGGTGCGGGCGCAGAAATATGGAAATGGCACAAGGATGTGTATGCAGGCCGCAGGCAGTGGCTCTCATACGCATCCTTGTGTTGTTTACGCGAAGCAGCGAGCAAAGTCCGTGTCTGCATGAGGACTTGACGGCTGCCACGACAACTTGAGAACCTCGCAGAGCGTGTTTCTCATAGTTTCAGGAAAGAGGAGGAAGCAATATGAGTGAAGAAATTTTGAAAGCCATCAGTGATGCGGTGGGAAGCGAGGTATTTGCGGTATGGTTTCTGATCGGAGCCGCGCTGGTATTCTTTATGCAGGCCGGTTTTGCCATGGTAGAGACCGGATTTACGAGAGCAAAAAATGCCGGTAACATTATTATGAAGAATTTGATGGATTTTTGTATCGGCACCTGTGTATTTATTGTGCTTGGATATGGACTGATGCTGGGAGAAGATGCCCTGGGCGGCCTGATCGGTACACCGACTCTTGGAATCTTTACAGATTATTCAAATTTCAACTGGTCCGCTTTTGTATTTAACCTTGTGTTCTGTGCCACGGCGGCGACAATCGTATCCGGTTCCATGGCAGAGCGTACCAAGTTTTTGTCATACTGTATCTATTCCGGTGTGATTTCCCTGATCGTATATCCGATTGAGGCACACTGGGTCTGGGGAGGCGGCTGGCTGGCAGCACGCGGTTTCCATGATTTTGCAGGTTCCACAGTCATCCACATGGTAGGCGGATGCACAGCTCTGATTGGAGCGGCCATGGTTGGTCCCAGAATTGGCAAGTTCACAAAAGATGAAAGTGGAAAAGTTGTAAAAGTTCATGCATTTCCCGGACATAACATTGTAATCGGCGCGCTGGGATGTTTCATCCTCTGGTTTGGATGGTATGGATTTAACGGTGCGGCATGTACGACCGGTGAGCAGCTGGCTTCCGTATTTATGGCGACCACAATCGCTCCGGCAGTGGCAACTGTTACCTGCATGATTTTTACCTGGGTGAAATACGGCAAACCTGATGTATCGATGTGTCTGAATGCTTCTCTGGCAGGTCTGGTGGCAATTACCGCTCCCTGCGATTTGGTAGACTGCACAGGTTCTATTATTATAGGTATTGTTTCAGGTTTCCTGGTTGTGTTTGGCGTATGGTTCTGTGATAATGTGATCCATGTAGATGATCCTGTAGGTGCTGTAGCCGTACATTTTATGAATGGTTTGTGGGGAACCATTGCAGTTGGTCTGTTTGCTACTCCCACAGCCCCTCTCAGTGAGATTACCGGACTGTTCTACGGCGGCGGATTTGATCAGCTGGGCATTCAGCTGGTAGGCATGGTTTCCATCCTTGCCTGGACAGCAGTAACCATGTTTATCGTATTCAAACTGATCGATAAGACCATTGGACTGCGTGTGACAGAGGAAGAGGAGATTGTAGGTCTGGATGCGATGGAACACGGTCTGACATCTGCTTATGCAGGCTTTAGTATTATGGATGTGACAGATGCTTCCATGAGCGTAAATGATAATACTGATCTGGGTGAAAGCGATTATGCAAAGGCTTCAGAGACACAGAAGAGAGCATCCGTGTCTGTGGCATCTGCACCGGAAGAGCTGCCGACAGGGCTGCATAAAGTGGTGATTATCGCTAGACTTTCCAGATATGATAAGTTGAAGAATGCGCTGAATGAGCTGGGCGTTACCGGGATGACCGTAACACAGGTAATGGGCTGCGGCGTGCAGAAGGGAGCAGGAGAACGGTATCGAGGCGTGGAGATGGATGCCACGCTGCTGCCGAAAGTACAGGTAGAGGTTATCATCAGCAAGATCCCGGTAAGCAATGTGATCGAGGCAGCCAAGAAAGCACTCTACACCGGACATATCGGAGATGGAAAGATATTTGTTTACAATGTGCAGAAAGTAGTAAAAGTGCGGACCGGCGAAGAAGATTACGCGGCCCTGCAGGATGTAGAATAATCACAATGCCATCCTCAGAAATTTGTTTCGATAGATAAATCCCCTTACAGAGAACAGCGGTTTTGTGCAGATGCATGGAACCGCTGTTTTCGTGCAGTCTGTTCGCTTCCCTGTATTGACGGGAAAACGGGAAGCGGATAGAATAAAAAAGATAAATTGGGAACGGAGAGGAGAATAAAATATGTTGCAGCAGATGGATTTATCGGTTTTATTGTGGATACAGGATCATCTGAGAACGGATTTTCTCAACGGTTTCTGGAAAGCGATTACATTTCTGGGAAACGGCGGATGGTTCTGGATTGTGCTTGGAATTGCTTTGGTTTTGTTCAGAAAAACCCGCCCCGTCGGGATTACAGTACTGGCAGCGTTGGCAATCGGTGCGCTGATTACGAATGTATGCCTGAAAAACTGGGTGGCAAGAGTGAGGCCTTATGATTATTCGGTATTGATTCATGCGTTAGTGGGACCGGAGAAGGATTTTTCTTTTCCGTCTGGCCATACCTGCTCATCGTTTGCGGCGGCGTTTGTCTGCTGGAAAATGCTGCCAAGACAGTACGGGGCAGCAGCGATGATCCTGGCGGCACTGATTACTTTTTCCAGACTGTACGTGGGTGTACATTATCCCACAGATGTGTTGGGAGGTCTGATGATCGGTATCGTATCTGCCATAGCGGCCTGCCATCTTACCGGAAAGGCTGCAAGTCTTAAAAATAAGTAAAGATTGCGGGATCACGCTTGTGTCTGTACGTTGGGCATGCTAGAATAATAACACTCTCATGTGCAAAGGCTGTGTAAAGAGGCAGAGGAAAGCCCCGGCATTTTTATTGTGGGGTGCGTCATGCAGATGAGAAACCAAATGAAAAAGTTGAGGGATGTGATACTATGAAACGGATGCTGTTTATTTACAATCCCAAGGCAGGGAAAGGAGAAATCCGCGGACAGCTTTCCTATGTATTGGACGAGCTTGTCAGACTGGATTATGAAATCGTGATTCATCCGACCAGAGCGGCCAGAGATGCCGAGCAGGTGATCAGGGATGAAGGGAAAAAATATGATCTTCTGGTGTGCAGCGGAGGAGACGGAACGCTGGACGAGGTTGTCGCAGGGATGCAGAAAGGCGGTTTCACCAGACCGCTTGGGTACATACCGGCAGGCAGTACCAATGATTTTGCCAACAGTCTGAGGATCCCCAGACAAATGAAAGAGGCGGCCCGGACGGTGACAGAGGGATGGGTTTATCCCTGCGATCTGGGGAAGCTTAATGATGATTATTTTGTTTATGTGGCGGCGTTTGGCGCATTCACAGACGTATCGTACAAAACCAGTCAGGAATGGAAAAACATGCTCGGTCATCTGGCTTATATTCTGGAAGGAGTCAAGAGCCTTTCCAGTCTGAAGAGCTGGAAGATGAGCTTTGAGAGCCGGGAGTGGAGCGGAACAGGAGAGTTCCTGTACGGCATGGTGACCAATTCCAATTCTGTGGGCGGTTTTAAAGGCATTACAGGACGCGATGTGACGCTCAATGACGGTATGTTTGAGGTAACGTTGATCAGGATGCCGGACAATTTTATTGAGTGGCCGGGCATTATCAATGCGCTTCTGACAGGTGAGAAAAATAAATTTGTGGTTTCGTTCAAGACATCCTGTCTGGAAGTATTTGCAGACGATCAGGTAGCTTGGACAAGAGACGGAGAGTACGGAGGGGCACATTATCATGTTTTGATAGAAAACCTTCCCAAAGCGATTCCCATTATTGTGCCGGAACATCCGGAGCTGACGGAGGATCTTCCGGGGCAGAGCTGGGAGCGGCTGGAGGGTACAGCTT
>CAKRNX010000165.1 GCA_934371475.1 uncultured Lachnospiraceae bacterium | reverse complement strand
TTCGGTCGGCGCAAAACCATTGTCCACCGGACAATGTGCGCCCTGCCGGAGGCTTTTTATTTCACAGGACGCAATTTTCTATGAAATAACAAAAAAGACACATACCTATGCATTGCGGTCTGCATTGGATATGTGTCTTTCATTCAATTCTGCACTTGCGGAATACAGAATCGAAGGAGGTATGTTTCAGTGTTCGTATGACCACGAGATCACATCATTTCATAAAACAACCGGTACCAGTCGGATTACCGGAAATAAAAAACATCTGCTCACCCTTCGCAGACATCACCGGAACAGATATGCCAGTTACTATTCCGTCAGATGTTAAGCCTTACTCGGAAGCTCATCTCATATACTAAGCAGGTTTCCTGGCTCACGGATCAACGCTCAACTTCCCCTTCTCACAAAATAGGGTATGCAATGGGATATCGAAGTTTCACTCCTCGCTTACAGTGACCGGATCGCTCAGGTTTCTCACCTGATTCCCTCTCACCGCCGCAGCGGCTCACTTAATACGGCATATTCACACTAGAGTTAGTATACCAAAAGGGGATGGTTCTGTCAATTCTTTTCCCTGAAATTATCTGAAAATTTTTCCTGATCCAAGAATGCCGCTGCATTCTTGCTGTGGGGTACGGCATCATGCATCTACACTCCGTTTCAGCCGAGCTCAGGCAAAGTCAGGATGCATCCCTTTGAAACACTTTACATCCGGCATTTCCCTACGGCTGTATCATTTTTCCTTCCAAAGCCAGCTTCACTTTACGAATATACTCCGGCGTAGTTCCGCAGCATCCACCGACAATTGACGCGCCGGCCTCTACCAGTTTTTTCATGCTAACGCCAAACTGATCCGCCCCCATACTGTAAATCGCCTTGCCCTGGTCATCAATAAAAGGCATTCCCGCATTCGGTTTCGCAATTATCGGCACCTGTGCCACAGCTTTCATATTCCGGATAATCGTCTCCAGCTGATCCGGTCCCACAGAACAGTTAACGCCCACCGCACTGGCTCCCATAGCCTGCAGTGTTTCCATGGCCTCCACTGCATTTCCGCCATAATATGCTGTTCCGTCTCCTTCAAAAGTCAGTGTACAGATGACCGGCAGCTCGCATACCGACATTGCAGCATCCACCGCCACCATAGTCTCCTCCAGAGAAAGCATGGTTTCCGCTACAATCAGGTCTACCCCCAGACCGGCCAGCAGCGCTATCTGTTCTCTGTAAATTTCAAATACCTCATCTACCGTGGTGTCCCCACCCTGAGAAACAAGCACCTTGCCTGTAGGAGAAATGTCTCCGGCTACCAAAGCCCTGCCATCTGCCGCACGCACAGACAGATCAACCAGTCGGCGATTCATATCCTCCAGCTCGCCTTCCAGACCATGCAGAGAGAGAGCCGCACGGTTTGCCCCAAATGTAGGTGCATACACAATCTGAGACCCCGCTTCAATATAGGCTCTCTGAAGATCCATCAGCACCTGCTCATGTTCCAGAATCCAGTGTTCCGTGCAGACTCCCCTTGGCATTCCCGCCGCATAGAGATTAGATCCTGTCGCTCCGTCCAGATATACCACCCCTGCCTGTGTCAGCTTTTCAAATTCCTGTTTTGTCATCCTAAGCACTCCTCATCTTTCTTTTCCAATATTTTTCATTTCATATACTTACTTTACTTACTTTAAAAAACAAAAGTGTGCTTCGCACACTCCGCGGACCACTGCTTTGGCAGCACAACTTTTGTTCCGCGCGCGAGCAGGCTGCGCTAGCAATTTTCTCTGTTTTGCCGGAAACTTGTGCTACAGAAAATCGCAATCTCCTATAACACAAAAAAAGATGCCGCCAGGAAGCCTACGCCACCTTTTGAACATCCGCAAGAAAAGCAGATAACGGGAATCGAACCCGCCTCTCCAGCTTGGGAAGCTAGCGTTCTACCGATGAACTATATCTGCATATCATTAGGATACCATTTTTCTCAAAAAAATCAAGCTATTTTTTATTGCAAATGAAATTTCCCTTGCGAAATTTCATTTGCATATGAATCCAGGAATGCCCCGTCCTTTTTGCTGAGAGGTGCGCGTCATATATCTGCATGACATATTTTTCCTGCGCACCCTTGCATCTACACTCCGTTTTGGTCGGCGCAAAGCCATACCAGCAAAAAACTCTGACTATACAAATCTATTTCAGATACTCCTGTGCATCCTCCGGCCAGACTTCACGGTAAGGCAGTCGGATATACTTGCCGTTCTCCAGCTGCAGCCCTTCCGTCTCCTGTCCCGTCACCAATTCATAGGACAGCTGAAGCATTCCTTTGGCCTGACCCTCTTTATCATTGTAGACGGTACCGCTCATTTCTTTCCTTTTTACAGCTTCCAGCCCTACATCTGTACCATCAATTCCCAGCACAACCGGCCATTGACTCCGCGGAATCTCCAGAGACTGCAGAGCATCAATGACTCCTAACGCCATATCATCATTATTGGACAAAACCAGTTCAATGGAAGTGCCATGCAGCTTCAGCATCTGTTCCATCTTGGTTTGTGCCTGGTCACGGTTCCAGTTGGCAATGGCATATCCCAGCTTTTCCACCTCTATCCCCTGTTCCACAATAGCACTGACCGAATATTCCGTCCGCACGATCGCATCCTGATGTCCGGCCTCACCTTCCAGCACAATATACTGAAAAACACCGTCCTGATTTTTATCCACAGAAGGATTATTCTGAAACAGCTCCGCTGCCATCTTCCCCTGCATCGTGCCTGACTCCGACGCATTTGCCCCAATATAGTACAGCTTGTCCCACCGTTCCAGATCTTCTTCAACCAGCTCCCGATTAAAAAACAGAATCGGAATATCTTTTTTCTCTGCCAGATCAATCACTGTGGTCGGATCTGTCCGATCCACCAGATTAACACAGATTACATCGCACCCGTCCTCCACCATACTCTCCACCTGAGTATTCTGTGTGGACTGACTGCCGGCTGCATTGTTAATTTCGACTGTAATTACCATACCTGTCTGTTTCTGCATTTCCTCCACATAACTGTTCAGGCATGTCACCATCTCAGCCAGAAACGTATCATACTGATCATACAGAGTAATTCCGATTTTCATTTTTTTAACGGTTTCTCTCTTCGGTACTCTGCTGCATCCAGCCAGAACTCCCGCCATAACAACTGCCGCTGTGGTTGTCCATAATACAGGTATTTTTATTTTTCCTCTCATGTTTATCCCCCGTTTTATCACTGCACCAGCGGAAAAAGCTGTTTCTGGTTTTCCTCTTCGTACATATTCTCCCGATCAATGATCAGATAGTTGGTATTCAGCTGCACCGGCGTATTGGAACGGAATGAAATCTGCTTCACCAGCTGCTCCAGGCTCAGATATCCCATATTGTATTCATTTACCACCACCAGTACACGGATCTTCCCCTGATCAACGTAATATACGTTCTTCTCAGAACATCCTATCCCGTACAATACACATTCTTCCGGATCAATATTCTCCAGCGTAAGAAAATCTACCGCCTGCTCTGTTCTGTCATTTTCCAGCGCCACCAGGATATCCGCTCTCTGTTTTTTCATTTTCTCCTGCAGCAGCTGTGTCATCTCATCTCCCTGCGTATCCATGGACCACACAATTCTGCGCCCATAGCTGCCAAGTCCGCTGCGCAGCCCTCTGACCCTCTGTTGCATGGCCAGTTCTGACTGTTTTCCTGTCACGACTCCGATACTCAGTTCTGACAGTGCATTCCCGTAATCTTTCACAATCTGCCGCCCCAGCTCCTGCCCCATCACATAATTATCCGGCAACACGGAACTGTAGACATTTTCGGGGTACACTTCGTTTTCAATCAGCACCAGTGATGCGCGGGACGCCACATTTTCCAGATATTCCTCCGCATTAAAACTGGAAACCATCTGAACAATCAGTCCGTCAGCACCGTTATCCAGTTCCTTGTTGATTAAAATCTCTTCCTCTTCAAGGGAAGTCAGAGTTCCGCTGGAAATATAATTCAGTTCCACCCCAAATTCCTGGGCTGCCTGCTCCAGCCCCGTCCGCAGAGAAATGTATCTCTCGCTGGTACCATTGTCTACCAGCACAGAAACCTGATATTTTTCTTCGGAATTGCTGCTGCCGATCATACCATAGGCACACCGGGCAATCACCAGCACCAAGACAAGAATCAGCAGCGTCATATAAAAATCATTTTTTTGCACTGTTTATTCCTCCCTCCAGTTTTTCCTGCATCTGGGGCGTATACTCCAGATACGGAATCCTGATGCGCACCATGGTCCCCTCGTCCGGCTGGCTGGAAATCTCCAATCCGTAAGCCGCTCCGAAACGAAGCTGTATCCGCTTGTGGACATTGATCAGACCGACACCTGAACCCCTTTTCCGGATTCTGTTATTTTCTGTCAGCAGCTGACTCACCATCTCTTCCGACATTCCAAGTCCATTATCATACACCTCCAGGCAGACATCCTCTCCCTCTCGGTATCCTTTTACCCGAATTAGTCCATCTTCATCATCCATGGACTCCACACCATAATAAATAGCATTCTCCAGCAGCGGCTGCAGCACCAGCTTGACAATACAGCAGTGCATAATCTGCTCATCCACCAGGAACTCTACACTGAACTTGTTTTTGTATCGAACTTTCTGGATATTCATGTAATTGCGGGCATGCCTGATCTCGTCCTCCACAGAAATGATCGTCTTGCCCTTGCTAAGACTGACACGGAAAAGACTGGCCAGCTGGGTAATCATAAACACAGCATCCTCATAGCGCTCGCCTTCGATCATCCAGACAATAGAATCCAGCGTATTATAGAGAAAATGGGGATTAATCTGCGATTGCAGCGCATCCAGCTCGCTTTTTCTCTTTTCTTCCTGCTCCACCACAATATCATTCATCAGTCTTGTCAGCTGCTGCAATGTAGAACGCAGC
>CAKRNX010000164.1 GCA_934371475.1 uncultured Lachnospiraceae bacterium | reverse complement strand
CGCATGTATCGCACAGATCCTCGGCAGCGTTTCCATAAGAGGCGCTTTCGCCTTAAATTCCTTGGCAAGACGGGCTTTTTCCAGATTGATGACAGGGAAACTTCCATCCGGTGTAAATGTATACGGCGCCTCTGTCTCAATGCTGTAATAATGTTCCAGATCGGACGAACCACACTCCTCATCTGAGCCAAGCACAAGACGCAGGCTCTTCTTTAATGGGATCCCAAGCGCTTTTACCGCCCGGATCGCATACAGGGCAGCTACCGCAGGTCCCTTGTCATCCGCACTGCCGCGTCCGTAAATTTTCCCGTCCTCTACGATCGGATCAAACGGCTTTGTCACAGTCCATTCATCTGTGACCGGCACCACATCCAGATGTGCCAGGATATCCAGCGCTTTTTCCCCGCTGCCATAATCGCCTGTCACCACATAATTATCATAATTTTTCACGGAAAGACCGTACTTTTCCATCAGCTCCTGCCCCAGCGCCAACGCCCGTGCAGGGCCTTCCCCGAACGGCTGTCCCGGCAGCGCCGCGGACTTCTGACTGTCAATGCGAATCAGTGCTTTCAGATCCTCCAACATTTCATTTTCTTTTCCTTCAAGATATGCGTCTATCAGTTCTTTATACATGTAAAACATCCTCCATTTATCAAGCCTTATGCTTTACAATTATACCTATTTCTTCGTGTTTTACAAGTCATATCATCTGATTTCTGTAATCCCTGGCAATCTGCGCCAGACGGGCATTCGTTACCTCTGCCCAGGAATACTCTGCCATATATTCGCCATGATATTTTTCCAGAACCTTCCGGTCTCCCGCCATCAGCATATAGTAGTCACAGTCCACTTTGCTGGTATCAATAGCTCTTACACCCTTTTCTTCAATCAGGATATCTGCAATAGACTTCTGAATCAGCACATCTCTCAGGCGTTTTGCCGTCATGCGCATCAGCGCTTTCGTTGCCTCATCATTCGGCCTGTCCTCCCACAGATAGGCAATCGCCTGTTCTCCTGTCACTGTGCATCCTGCATAATCTACCAGAAGCGCCAGGTATTCCTTTACCTTTTTTCTCCGGATCGGAAGCAGGTTTTTATCTACATATATTTCAAAATGCGGAATCGTCTGGAAAAATACCCGTTTCTGTTTCACCAGCTTTCTCCGCCCGGTAATCTTTTTTATCTGATCCTGAATCTGCCATACTGTGTAGGGTTTTACTACATATCCTACTACATTCACATCAAACGCCTGCAGAATATACGCGGTATAGGCACTGACAAATACAATTTTCATATCAGGCTGGATACGGCTGAAGATCTTGGCCAGAGAAATGCCGTTTAATCCCGGCATATGAATGTCCAGAAATGCCATGTCTATCGTCTCGGTTTTCACAAATTCCAATGCCTCACTCCCAGACCGGAACGTGTCAATCCTGCGGATTTCCCGGATTTGTTCGGCTACTTCCCGGAATCTGATAATCTCCTCTTCACTGTCATCTACATAAATGACCCGCATCAAAAGCCTCCTGTTTCTTTCCATCATCTGTTTTGTTCTACAATCCCAATACTCCACTGCTCACATCGGGGTTTTTACTTTGCTGACTCATTACTATATTAATAAATGGTAACATGAATACAGATATACTGTAAAATACTTTTTTCCTGTACCTGACACATTTTGTGTCATTTTACAATTTCTCTACTTTTTTGAACTGTCTCGACATTCTTATTGTAAGGTATGCGTCAGTAAAACGGACATTCGCAATCCTCTTTTGCTGCTTGCCCGTAAACGCATGATATCGTTCTCTTTCGCCTTTCTCTCTTTCTTCTTTACAATTTTCTCTTCATACTTCATAATAATTATGACAGCACCCGCTATTCTATGACTTGTTTTCGCAAGCAAAGCTCCTCTGTCGGCAACGGGGTGTCTGCATTTAATGATTACAATCTTTATTTACCAAAAAGAGGTGTCTACCATGAAACTTCCCGGTTACTATTCCTCCGGACAGTTTGCACGCATGGCTGATGTGTCTGTGCGGACAATCCGTTTTTATGATAAACAAAATATTCTAAAACCCTCCTATCTGTCCGAAAGCGGTGCCCGCTTTTATACCGACTCGGATCTGGCGAGACTTCAGCAGATTCTTCTGCTGAAGTACCTGGGGTTTTCTCTCGATGATATTCGGGAAATGACGATCGATGACGCAGATTATCATTTTATGCTCAATGCCCTGAACCTTCAGCTGAAGCTGGTTCAGGATAAAATCGAACAGCTGGAGCTGGTGGAGAAAGCCATTCTGGATACCTCTCACGCCATCGAAACCCAGCATCACATCGACTGGAGCCGGATGCTCAATCTGATCCATCTGACCGGCATGGAAAAAAGCCTGGCCAGTCAGTACAAGAATGCATCCAATCTCTCCGCCCGTATCCGTCTGCACAGTCTCTACTCGCAGAACCGGCAGGGATGGTTTCCATGGATTTATGACCAGTGCCGGATCCGTCCCGGCATGAAGATCCTGGAAATCGGCTGCGGCAACGGAGCTCTTTGGACAGAGAATATGCAGCGGCTCCCGGATGATATCCACATCTGCCTCTCTGACATCTCCGGCGGAATGATCCGCGATGTACGCCGGTCTGTCGGAGCCGATGATCCGCGTTTTACTTTCCGAACATTTGACTGCCACCGCATTCCCTTCCCGGACGCCAGTTTTGACCTTGTAATTGCCAACCACGTACTGTTCTACTGTTCTGACATTCTGCAGGTCTGCAGGGAAGTCTGCCGCGTACTGGTTCCCGGCGGTATTTTTCTGTGCAGCACTTACGGAACCGACCATATGCAGGAAATCGGACAGCTCGTCCAGAAATTTGACAGTCACATTGTCCTGTCAGCGGACCACCTCTACGAAAAATTCGGTCTGGAAAACGGCACAGAACTGCTGCAGAACTGTTTTACGCAGATCCGTCAGATGCATTACGAGGACAGTCTGCTCGTCAATCATCCCGAACCGCTGATCGAATACATTCTCTCCTGCCATGGAAATCAAAATCAATATCTGCTGGATCACTATAAAGAATTCCGCGAATTTGTAGAGAAAAAAACAGACAGGGGATTTCGGATCACCAAAGATGCCGGCATTTTTCTCTGTCAGACTTCCAAGTGATCTTCAAAAGTTGCGCTGCCAAAGTTGTGGCCCGCTGGGTGTACGAAGCACACTTTTGTTCTGCAATAGGAAATTACGAGAATTTCCTATTGCAGAAGCCTCTGGCATGATGAATTTAATTTCCGGTGAAGTAAAAAAACACTTGAAGGTGACCTTACGTCATCTTTTATAATGAATTTATTACATAAGAGAGTACTATTAATCAGCGCTATGATAAAAGGAGATTATGATTATGAAGGGAATCATTTTAGCAGGCGGATCCGGCACACGTCTTTATCCGCTGACCATGGTAACGTCCAAACAGCTGCTTCCTATCTACGACAAACCCATGATTTACTATCCCATGTCCGTGCTGATGAATGCCGGGATCCGGGATATCCTGATCATTTCTACGCCGCAGGATACATGCCGTTTCGAGGAACTTCTCGGCGATGGCCATCAGTTCGGCGTACATCTTACCTATGAGATCCAGCCAAGTCCTGACGGACTCGCGCAGGCATTTATTATCGGTGAACAATTTATTGGCAATGACTGTGTTGCCATGATACTCGGTGACAATATTTTTGCCGGACAGGGACTGAATAAGCGGCTGAAAAATGCAGTTGTCACAGCTGAATCCGGTATGGGAGCCACCGTATTTGGCTACTATGTAGATGATCCGGAGCGCTTTGGCATTGTCGAGTTTGACCAACACGGAAAGGCAGTCTCCATCGAAGAAAAACCCGTCCATCCCAAGAGCAATTACTGCGTAACAGGGCTGTATTTTTATGATAATCGGGTAGTAGAATATGCCAAACATCTGAAGCCTTCCGCCCGCGGCGAACTGGAAATCACAGACCTTAACCGTATTTATCTGGAGAACAGCTGCCTGAATGTCGAACTTCTCGGGCAGGGATTTACTTGGCTCGATACCGGCACCCACGAAAGCCTAGTAGAAGCCACCAACTTCGTAAAAACCATTGAAAGTCATCAGCATCGCAAAATTGCCTGCCTGGAAGAAATTGCCTACGTCAACGGCTGGATCACAAAAGAAGAAGTTTTGAAAGTCTATGAACTTCTGAAGAAAAACCAGTACGGTCAGTACCTGAAAGATATTCTGGATGGAAAATATCTGGATGTACTGCATCATTGAGTTGCTGACACTGTCATTCCGCAATCATCATTTAAATCACTATATTACAGGAGAAATCATTATGAAAATTATTGTAACCGGCGGTGCCGGATTTATCGGAAGCAATTTTATTTTTCACATGTTACACAAGTATCCGGACTATCGGATCATCTGCCTGGACTGTCTGACTTACGCAGGCAATCTGTCCACTCTCGCGCCTGTCATGGACAACCCAAATTTCCGTTTTGTCAAAGACAGCATCACGGACCGCGAGGCTGTTTACAGACTGTTTGAGGAAGAGCATCCGGATATGGTAGTCAATTTTGCCGCCGAGAGCCATGTGGACCGCTCTATCGAAAATCCCGAAATTTTCCTGGATACCAATATCAAAGGCACGGCCGTTCTGATGGACGCCTGCCGCAAATACGGCATTACCCGCTACCACCAGGTTTCCACTGACGAAGTTTACGGTGATCTGCCTCTGGACCGCCCGGATCTGTTCTTTACAGAAGAAACTCCCATTCATACCAGCAGCCCTTACAGCTCCTCCAAGGCCGGTGCAGACCTTCTGGTACTCGCTTATCACCGCACATACGGCCTGCCTGTCACGATCAGCCGCTGCTCCAATAACTACGGCCCGTATCATTTCCCCGAGAAGCTGATCCCGCTTATGATCGCCAATGCACTGAATGACAAGCCGCTGCCCGTATACGGTAC
>CAKRNX010000163.1 GCA_934371475.1 uncultured Lachnospiraceae bacterium | reverse complement strand
GCAGCAGTTCATCTACAACAAAGGGAAGGAAATATTCGCATTTCAGCGGGTTTTCCTTCAGATTTTTATCCAGAAATACCGAAAAGCGCTCTTTGAGTTCTTTCAGGATACTGGCGGAAAATCCCCACATATTTAAAGACACGGTAGAATCTCCTGCCAGATCGATCCAGGTTCTTCCTTCATCTTCTGTGCAGACGATTCTGCCTTCTTTTTTCTCGATATGTGTTCTCTCATGGATATCTTTGAGAAATCCCTGCTCATCTGTCTCGCAGACACCCCGCGCTACATGGCCATTGTCCGTCAGCGTATTGTCCAGACGGTATCCCACCATCATGTAATGATAGCAGTCCGGTGCATCCTGACTCTGCGTCAGGAATTCATACGCCATGGCAAATGCATGCACTCCGTAGAAATCATCCGCATTAATCACAGCAAACGGCCCGTCAATCTCTCCGATGCAGCTCATAATCGCATG
Source organism: uncultured Lachnospiraceae bacterium (assembly GCA_934371475.1). Taxonomy (GTDB): domain Bacteria; phylum Bacillota; class Clostridia; order Lachnospirales; family Lachnospiraceae; genus Merdiplasma. The sequence continues at coordinate 4,520 of CAKRNX010000163.1, read as the reverse complement.
ACCGGTGCCCCAGGGTTTCACGCGGCCTTCCGGTACCTCATATCCCTCCGGCAGGTTGTGAAGATCCTGGAATACATAGGACACCTCTATCTGTCTGCTCACACGGTCGCCGATTGCTGCCCGGAACGCCTCTTCATTTTCTTTTTTGATGATAAATACAATTTTTTTGAAACCGGCCCGCACCGCATCATAGATGGAGAAATCAATAATAATATGCCCCTCACGGTCCACCGGATCAATCTGTTTCAGGCCGCCGTATCTGCTTCCCATACCTGCTGCCATTACTACCAGAACTGGATCTTTCATTTTATAACCTCCTGTACTCTGCTGCACATCCGCGGCAGTTTTTTATTTTATCATACTCTTAATATGGTAAAGGTGTCAAAACACCCTCTAATCAGAATCGCTGTGCATCCTCGCGGAGCGTTTATCCTTAGTCGGAGATTGCATTCCCACTAAGACAAATTTGTTGCTCGCCACTTATGGGAGCGGTAGTCATCTCACATCTAATATAAAAGAGAACCTGTTTTCTCGCTCATAATTCTGGCCACCACAGATGCCAGAATATCTGTAATCTGCTTCAGACGGGTGATTTCCGGTTTCATTTCTTCCGCGTTCCCAATTGCTTCTGAATCTGTTGTTTCGCTGTCTGTCTCTTCTGACATCTCGTCCGGGGTTTTTAATTCGTCTCCCGCATTTTCTTCTGCATTATTTTCTGCTTCTGCTGTATCCTGGCTTACTGTCACTGCCATGATCCCTGCATCCGCAAAGCTTTTCTGCGTGGCGGCTTCATCCGCCAGATACTGCCAGTCCCACCAGTTTTGCGCTTCGGTTTCATCCTGGCCTGCCGCATTGCCCTCTGCATGACTCTCCGAACCATTTCCTGATCCGGCTGTTTGCACGTCGTTTTCTGCCACTCCCGGATCCGCCTGCAGTCCAATCGCTTCCGGTGTGTCCGCATCCACCGGACCATATGACGCTGCTTCTTCCCTGAGCAGATTTCCCAGCGTATTTTCTTTCTGATCCACCGTTTTCAGGACATACCGGAAATCTCCGGTATATCCCACCCGCTCCACATCAATGACGCCGGCAATTCTTCCGTTATATTCTTCTCCCAGTGTTCTGACAAAATTGGCGGAGCCGTACAGACCGTCCTCCTCGCCTGACAGGAAAAGGAAGCAGATGTCGGTATCTGTCTCCACGCCGGACAGAATCCTGGCCATCTCCAGCAGCACCGCTGCGCCTGTCTTATCGTTTGAAAACGGATCTCCCTCCTCCGGAAATGACTTGGAATCATAATGTGTGCTGACAATCAGAATGTCGTTGTGCCTGTTTTCCGCATCGGCTCCGCGCTCTGCAATGATATTGATGCCCGGCGCATCCACACCGTTCGCGTTGAGAAAGCCTTCATGAAAGTTCTGTTCGGAAATCTCATAACCCATATTTTCCATTGCAGACTTTATATATTGTCCGATCTCCAGCTCTCCATCTGAGCCGATCGGACTTGCCATACCGGTCAACCCGTCCAGATACAGCTGCAGCATGTCTGCGCTGGCCCGCTCCAGTGTGGGATCCTCATCTGTCAGTATCTGTGGTGCTTCCGTCTGCGGCGTCTCTGCAGCAGCCTCCTGCGCCTGCAATTCCTCCAGACTGGCTCCGGACTGATCAACGACCTCTTCCCCATCATCCTCGATCAGCAGTCCGGCCTCTGTCTCGTCAGCAGCTGCGCTGCCCGCGCCTGCCATCAGCAAAAGCCCTGCCATCAGGCAGATCCCTGCTGCCTTTACCCGGAAGCTTCGTCTGTTTTTTCCTGCTCGTTCCTGTCTCTCTCTATCTTTCTGTATTGCTTTCTTCATCTGCATACTCCTTTCATTTCTATTTCCATGAGTTATTATATTCCTATTACAATGCCAAAAGGTCTGCCCCACCTGTACTTCAAGAATGCTATGAGGTGCGCGTCATGCATCTGTATGGCATATTTCTTCTGCGCACCTCTGTGTCTGCCTCCGTGATATCAATAGGATTTTTCAATTTTCACCAGCATAAGTCTCTAAAAATGTTTTCATATCCTCCGGCAACTCTGCCGTAACTTCTATCTCTTTCCCGGTAAACGGCTGCCGAATCCATATTCTGCCGCAGTGCAGCGCCGCGCGGTCAAAATATTCTGAAAAAATTTCTCCTGCTGCGTCAAACGATTGAGGGCAAAACATACCGCAAACCGGGGCTTGCAGATTGCGGAAATGGTTTTTCAAACACGCGCCGGAATTTCCGTAAATCGGATCTCCCAGCAGCGGATGCCCAAGGGATGCCATATGAACCCTGATCTGATGTGTGCGTCCCGTCTCCAGATGAAGCTGCACTATGGAACAACTTTGAGGTTCACACACACGCCGGCCACAACTTTGGCAGCACAACTTTTGCTCCGCGCACAAGCAGACTGTGTCAGCAGCGACTTTTCTTCTGCTAGCTGCGCATCCTGCCGGAGGCCTTTTATACAGGAAATTCTCGTAATTTCCTATACAAAAACAAGCTTCCCGCAGTACCCGGTAATGCGTCACTGCCTGCATTCCATCCTCTGCCGTCTCCATCATATTCAGACTGCCTTCTTTTTTCCTGATCCCTGCCGTCACAGTTCCCTCGCTCTGTTCCAGACGTCCCTGTACAAGCGCCGTATATTCCTTCCGGATCATACCGGGCTTAGATAACCTGGCAGCAGCAGCCTGGCTGAATGCAAACACCACCAGCCCCGATGTATCTTTATCCAGCCGTCCTACTGCCCTGACGCAGAGTCCGCGCCCCCGGCGCTGATATTCATACATCAGATAATTAGCCAGCGTATCCCGATAATGACCATGCGCAGGGTGAACTGCCAGTCCTGCCGGTTTGTTTACAACCGCCAAATCTTCGTCCTCATACGCAATCTCCACCGTTCCCGGCGTCGGTTCAATCTGTTCCGATACCGTGTTTTCCGTCTCAAGACACACCTGCAGCCTGTCTCCGACCTGCAGTGCCTCACTGACTCTCACCTGTTTTCCATTGACACAGATCCCATTCGGACGATATTTGGCACTGCTGATCTGGCGGGCGGTCAGACCCAGCTTTCTCTTCAGGATCTCCCCCGCTGCGGCCGGCAGATCCTGCTCTCTGACATAGTATTCCAGTTTTTTCTCCACCTGTCTTCCGCCTCCCCTGAGTCTGATCTTCTCTTTAGACGTTTCCTGATCTAAATACAAAAGTAACAAACATTCAAGAATGCTCCGGCGTTCTTGCCTGACTCTATCTTATCATATCCTGCTGCAAAAGAAAATTCTGTTACTGCTCATTTGGCAGCGAAATTTTTCTGATTTTCGCCATGATCCACCCGAATTTTCCTTTTTTCTTGACTCATACTTTTCCTGGTGGTAAACTGATTCCAATAGCGCGGCAGTATCTGTTTTCTGCCCGCTGCGCAATGTGCGAAGCGTTTTGAGACTGCACCGTCAGTCCCGGAAGGGCGCTAAATTTTAGTCAAAAGGAGTTCTTATTATGGAAAAGAAAAATATTGACTGGTCCAGTCTCGGATTTGGTTACATCCAGACCGACAAAAGATTCGTAGCCAACTACAAAAACGGAGCATGGGATGAGGGTGTACTGACTTCCGATCCCAACGTTGTGATCAGTGAGTGCGCCGGTGTCCTGCAGTATTCTCAGTCCTGCTTCGAGGGTCTGAAAGCTTATACCACTGAAGACGGACATATCGTCACATTCCGTCCCGACCTGAATGCAGCCCGCATGAAAGATTCCTGTGAGAGACTGGAAATGCCGGTATTCCCGGAAGATAAGTGGGTAGATGCCGTTGTATCTGTCATCAAGGCAAACGCAGCCTATGTACCGCCCTACGGTTCAGGCGCAACGTTATACATCCGTCCCTATATGTTCGGCAGCAACGCTGTCATCGGTGTAAAACCGGCCGACGAGTATCAGTTCCGTATCTTCTGTACACCGGTTGGCCCGTACTTCAAGGGCGGCGCAAAACCGATCACAATCCGTGTCTGTGACTACGACCGTGCAGCACCTCATGGAACCGGCCATATCAAGGCTGGTCTGAACTATGCGATGAGCCTGTACGCAATCATGGACGCTCACAGACAGGGCTATGATGAGAATATGTACCTGGATGCCGCTACCAGAACCAAGGTAGAGGAGACCGGCGGAGCCAACTTCCTGTTCGTTACCAAAGACGGCAAGGTAGTCACTCCGAAATCTGACAGCATCCTGCCTTCTATCACCCGTCGTTCTCTGGTTTACGTAGCACGTGAATATCTGGGACTTGAGGTTGAAGAGAGACCGGTTTACTTTGAGGAAGTCAAAGATTTCGCTGAGTGCGGACTGTGCGGCACCGCAGCTGTCATCTCCCCGGTAGGCAAGATCGTAGACCACGGCAAAGAGATCTGCATGCCCAGCGGTATGGATGAGATGGGACCTGTCACCAAGAAACTGTATGAGACCCTGACCGGTATCCAGATGGGACGCCTCGAGGC
>CAKRNX010000162.1 GCA_934371475.1 uncultured Lachnospiraceae bacterium | reverse complement strand
AAACAAACAAGTATATTAATAATAGTTATTGATTTTAATATTTCTCATAAACAAGATAAAATCAATAATTTATGGAGGATAAGTTGTGATTAAAATTACGTACATTGCCCACAGCGGTTTTCTGGCGGAGACGCCAAGATGTCTGATGCTCTTTGACTATTATAAAGGCGAGATCCCGCCGCTGGATCCGGAAAAACCGCTTTACGTGTTTGTCAGCCATCATCATGGCGATCATTTCAACCCGGAGATATTTAAGCTGGCCGGGACACATCACAGGGTCAGATTTCTTCTGGCGCATGATATTCGGATTACTCCGCTGAAACTGAAAAAGTGGGGGATTGGTGAAGAATTGAAAGATCGAATTGTATCGATGAAAGCGAACAGCACATATGAAGTGCCGGGGCTGGGTAAAGTAGAAACTGTGAAATCCACAGATGAAGGCGTAGCTTTTCTGATCACAGAATGGCAGTATGTGATTTTTCATGCGGGGGATCTGAACTGGTGGCTCTGGAAAGGCGAGGACGCTGGTTGGCTGGGGACGATGACAGCGAATTTTAAAAAATCTGTGGAACGGATTGCCGGACGCGATATCGATGTGGCGTTTCTTCCTCTGGACGACCGGCAGGAAGAATGGTTCTACAAAGGGATGGACTGGTATCTGCGCAGCTGCCATATCCGATATGCATTTCCGATGCATTACTGGTCAGACAGCAGTGTGATCAGCCGGTTCAAGGCGCTGGAGTGCCGGAAAGATTACGGTACTGTGATCTGCGATACAGCCGCTGAGAAACAATGGGAGCTGAAATAAAGAATATCTGCGGGATCACAGGAACAGGATGGCCAAAGTCGGGCAGCAGGACTGAAACGACAGAGCCGGACAACAGAAAACAGGAAAATATCTAAAGGAGGCAGCACAATGTATTGCTACAGAAAAGTAAAAGAAGATTTGTATTGGGTTGGCGCAAATGACAGAAGACTGGCTATGTTTGAGGGAGTTTATTCCGTGCCGGACGGGGTTTCTTATAACTCTTATCTGCTGATGGATGAGAAGACCGTTCTGTTTGATACCGTAGACAAGGCAGTTTCCGAGATTTTCTTTGAAAATGTGGAGGCAGTGCTGGGCGAAAGAAAGCTGGATTACATCGTGGTTCATCACATGGAGCCGGACCACTCTGCAACCCTGGACGGCATTGTGCGCCGCTATCCGGATGTGAAGATTATCTGCAATGCCAAGATTGCCGCTATGATGAAGCAGTTCTTTGAGTTCGATGTGGATGAAAGAGCAATCCTGATGAAAGAGGGAGACAGCTTTTCTACAGGTAAGCACAACCTGGTATTTGTAATGGCACCAATGGTACACTGGCCGGAGGTTATGATGTCTTACGATACCACAGATAAGATCCTTTTTTCCGCGGACGCATTCGGCACATTTGGCGCGCTGAACGGAGCGCTGTTTGCAGATGAGGTAGATTTTGAGCGGGATTATCTGGATGAGGCCAGAAGATATTATACCAATATCGTAGGAAAATACGGCACACAGGTACAGGCGATCCTCAAAAAAGCATCCGGTCTTCAGATCGATATGATCTGTCCGCTGCATGGTTTTGTATGGAGAAAAGGTCAGGGTGAGTTTATCGGCAAGTATCTGCACTGGAGCAGCTATACACCGGAGGAGACAGGTGTTGTGATTGCCTATGCATCTGTTTACGGTCATACGGAAAATGCGGCAGAAATTCTGGCCTGTCGCCTGAGAGAACAGGACATAAAAACGATTATGTTCGATGTATCTGTAACACCGGCTTCAGATATTATTGCGGCATGCTTTAAGTACAGCCATTTTGTATTTGCAGCGCCGACATATAATGCGGGAATTTTTGTTACAATGGAGTCATTCCTGCATGATCTGGTAGCGCATAATATTCAGAACAGAACGGTAGCTCTGGTAGAGAACGGATCCTGGGCGCCCACCAGCGGCGGCCTGATGAAGGCTCTGCTTTCCAAATGCAAGAATATCAATTTCATCGAGACACAGCTGTCTGTGAAATCTTCTGTCAAGAAAGATCAGCTGACGGTGATCGATCAGATGGTAAAAGATATCGTTGCAACCATACCGAAAAAAACAGAAGTAACAGAAGATACATCGGTGTGCGTTGATGCGAACGCCATGTTCAAACTTTCATACGGACTGTTTGTACTGACGGCAAAGGACGGAGAGAAAGATAACGGATGCATTATCAACACCGTAACTCAGCTGACTGACACCCCGAAGCGGATCACTATTGCAGTGAACAAAAAGAATGCGACACACGATATGATTAAAAAGACAGGAGAGTTTAATGTATCTGTGCTGTCTACAGATGTTCCTTTCTCTGTATTTGAGCATTTTGGTTTCCAGAGCGGCCGCGATGTAGACAAGTTTGCCGGATATGAAGGAGTGGAGCGCTCCGCCAATGGCCTGTATTATCTGACAGAGGCAGTCAACGCTGTGATTTCCGCAAAAGTGGTTGAGACAAAAGATTACGATACCCATACGCTGTTTGTAGCGGAAGTAACAGAAGCACGTGTGATTTCTGATGTACCCAGTGTGACATATCAGTATTACTTCGATCATATCAAACCGCAGCCGCAGCCGATGGATGAGAAAAAAGTCGGATGGGTATGCAAGATCTGCGGATATGTATATGAGGGAGAGGTACTTCCGGAAGATTATATCTGCCCGCTGTGCAAGCACGGTGCCGAGGATTTTGAAAAGATACAGTAGTGAAAAGATCAGATCTGTGATATGATAAGGATAATCAGCGGGAGGTAAGGCGCGAATGCAGCAAGTACGCAGATTGGCGCAGAGTGAAACAAAACGTGATTTGTCACAGGCTGATCATATAGTAAAACGAAAGCAGGTATCTGCTTTGTCTGAAAAGTCAGGAGGAATGACTATGAAATATGTATGTGATGTATGCGGCTGGGAATATGATGAGGAAGCCGGATATCCGGAAGGCGGTATTGCTCCCGGAACAAAATGGGAAGACGTACCGGATGATTTTGAATGTCCTCTCTGTAATGTAGGAAAAGATCAGTTTTCAGAAGAATAGAAACATTCAGAAAGTCTGCCAGGCTGGCAACAGCAGGGTGGACTTTTTGTCGTTTCGGTCGATACATCAGATGGGAAAGTGCCCTCACCTCTATAGGTGGCGGGAAGCAAGTTAGTATCAGTGGTGGGAGTCAATCCCCCATCTGATATAGCGTCCGGCAGGGCGCACATTGTCCGGTGGACAATGGTTTTGCGCCGACCGGAACGGCTTGACAAAATAATATGCGAAAAAGGAGAAAATGAGTATGAAAATTAAAGTGATCAAGAGAGAATTTACAGTCTGCCAGGTAGAGCGGCTGGAGCAGATCGATTTTACGGACAAATATTGTTTTGTGGGCAAGACAGATGAAGAGATTTCTCTGATCTGCAGTACCCGCCATGTGCCGGAAGAGACTGTGGCGCGGGAGGACGGCTGGAGAGCGTTCAGGCTTCAGGGGCAGCTGGATCTGTCTCTGATCGGTATTATTTCAGAGATTTCAAGGATCCTTTCGGAGAATAAGATCAGTCTTCTGGTTGTGGGAACTTATAATACAGATTATGTGCTGGTGAAAGAGAAAGATCTTGAGAAAACACTGCTGCTTTTAGAAGATCAGGATTACAAAATTATCCGATAGAAATTGTTTTTAATACCTATAGAAATGGGAGCCAATCCCTCATCTGATATGTCATCCGGTAGGGCACACATTGCCCGCGGTACAATGGGATTTGTGCAGACTGGAATGAAGTGCAGGTGCAGAGGTGCGCAGGAAAGGAAAAGAGGAAAAGGATTGTTATATGTACTGCCGGATTATTATCCGGATTTTCATTGTGTGGCAGGGGAATGTGAGGACACCTGCTGTGCAGGATGGCAGATCGTGATAGATGAAAAATCGCTGAAAAAATACCGTGGATGCCGGGGGGCAATTCGGTCAAGGATGCGGCAGAGTGTCAACTGGAAAGAAAAAATCTTCTGCCAGGATAAAGAAAAGCGCTGTGCTTTCCTGAATGAAAAAAATCTGTGCGATCTCTATACAGGGATGGGGGCAGAGAGCCTGTGCCGGACCTGCAGGCTGTACCCCAGACATATCGAAGAATATGAAAATGTCAGGGAAGTTTCATTGTCAGTATCCTGTCCGGAGGCGGCCAGACTGCTGCTGAACAGGCAGGAACCGATGCGCTTTCTGGAATTCTGGCGTGACAGGGAAGAGAGCTATGAGGAATTTGATGAGCTGCTTTATTCGGAACTGACAGATTGCAGAAAGGATATGTTTGCGATCCTTCAGAACCGGTCGCTGCCGCTTCGCCTGCGCTGCGGACTTATCACGGGGCTGGCCAACGACGTACAGAAGCGTTTCAAGGAGGGAAAGCTTTTTACCTGCCGGGAATTGGCGGAGCGAATGGGAGAGCGGCAGACAGTGACGGTGACAGAGCAGAAGATGAATCGGAGAGCGGGAAAAAATTATCCGTGGATCAGCTGGATGTTCCGTTTCCTGTATACAATGGAGTATCTGAAAGAAGACTGGAAAATTTGGCTCGAAGAGGCTGAGGAACGGCTTTATAGCCGCGGAGAAGAGCCTTATCTGGGAATAGAGCAGGAGTTTCTGGACTGGCTGGAACACGACAGCCGGGACTGGCAGATCCCATTTGAGCAGCTGCTGATTTATTTTCTGTCGGTTTATTTCTGCGGCGCAGTGTACGACGGAGAGATCCTGGCAGCGGCGCAGCTGGGAGTGGTGCATGTATGGCTGGTTCGGGAGATGCTGATGGCCGTATGGCTGCGCAATGGAAAAACACTGGATATGGAAGATATGCAGGATATGGTCTGTCGTTATTCGAGAGAACTCGAACATTCAGATGTCAATCAGAAGGCAATGGAACGGAAGATGCGATACAGCCGTCTGCCATGGCTGCAAAAAGATCGATAAACGCGAAAATATCAAGGTAACAAAAAATCGATATATCAGATGCGCGGCGGATACCGACTTGCA
>CAKRNX010000161.1 GCA_934371475.1 uncultured Lachnospiraceae bacterium | reverse complement strand
AAACCCGGAACTGGCCCAGCCATTCCTCATCCATCATTCCATCCTCTGTCTCCCGTGATACAATCACCACAATCGGGAATGTGCGTTTCTGATCAGTCAGAGCCTGCTGCAGCGCACCAAACTGTTCTTCACGCAAGATCCGTCTGCGGTTGACACATTCAATACCGTTCACTATGCCGACATTGTCCACAATCGTCTTGTAATATCCCGGATAACTGAAGAAAATCACCCCGTTATCCTGAAGCAGATGTTCCCTCTCGGGGTCTGCATAACCGTTGCAGACGTTCAGAAACACCCTGTGATCCTTCATAACTTCCAGGCTGCACTCGGAATACCAGATGCGTCCTCCCACTTCAAGATCCATGTGACGCACATGCATATTCATCCGCTGCTTTTCGCAGTCAAAATTCACTGCGACATGATATCCCAGGATATCCGCGTGATATGTCGTGGTCTCCCTGGGCATACCTTTAAACAGCACACCATACTTGCCTAGCGTCCACTGATAAATAATATCTGCTGATTTTTTAAAGATACAGTCGGCATCCGGAGCTGACTCATCCCTAAGCCTGCTGCCATCAATCTGCGTACACATCTGAAATACATTGTGGCGGATCAGCGGCTTCATCTCATAATGTCTTGACTCGCCCAGACTTTCTTCCCGCCCGTCATTGTATACATCTCTGGCTTTAAAGATAGCGGTCAGCCTGCTGTCATGAAACTGGCTGTCATTGAGCAGTGCAATGATTGTATTCACATTGATTGGAATCTTGCGGCTGCGCCTAAGCAGCTGTTCTACCAGCGTCTGCTTGCTCGTTTTGTAGATACGCTTAGCCAGATTTTCCACCTGCTGCTGATCCTCATCCAGCAGTGAAGCCACCTCCGGATAAAGAGAAGCTTCCCCCAGCTTTAACCGGAAATGGCTCTTGATCATATCACTCCATCGTCCAGATTTGTACAGTGAATGCCCCAGATCCTCAAACAGTGTCACCATGGATTTGTCGCACAGCTCCAGGGTAGCCAAAATGCTGTTGAAATATCTGGAAAATCCCTTGTAATCTTTCCACAGCTCCTCTCCCTTGTAGCGCATGTCGTGTTCAATCTCATGCCATCCCTCAAAAAACATGGTCTTGATCTGGATCTCAAATGTATCATCTATGTACATTTCCCAGGTATCCGGAGAAATTTCCGACCTGAGATACGCCGGCAGGCGGCACACACCGTTGAGCTTGGTAGGCTTAAACTCCTCCTCGCTGCGCTCCGATGTGGACCACTCCACCACGTCAAACGTATTTTCCATAATATTCTTGCAGATATCCACGTCATCGTCAAAATACAGATTAACCCTCACGCCTATGAGATCCTGCAGTTTTTTATTATCTTCCCCGTAATCCTTTAATTCAAACTTGTGCGCCATGGATGCCGCGGTCTTTGTCCGGGAAAATACCCGATAGTACAGCCCGCACTGCTCCAGACGGTCGCTGATAATCCTTTTTAAATCCTGCTCCACAATCGCCGGAACCTTGACCCTTGCGGCCAGCTCCTCTTTTGTGAAAATCACTCTGCCCTGTTCGCTCAATCCCATCACTCCGCTGCTTCTTTTTAATTCTCGTAACTCTTCTCAAAACATCAGACGGGGAAGTGACTGCAACCGTCCCTGTCGTCCCGAATCCGGTAGTTTTGACATTCATATTAGACCGTGTTTGAAAAAGGCTTTTCGTGAACGGCAGGTTACGGTTTGTGGAAGATTTCGCCCGAATGAGGGCAAAATATACCGCAAAGTGGGGCTTGCAGATCACGGAAATATTTTTCAGACACGTTTTAGTATATCAGATTTCACCTAAATAAAAAAGTCTCGTGTTGATTTATTTCTTGCTGGTCACACGTTCCATATAAACAACCGCATTTATTTTCCCCAGTGCATGGCAAACAACAGCAGACTTCCTGCCGTTTTCCCAAGAGCCAGCGCAATCATGACCCAACTCTTTCCCTTTACGATCCCGAGTCGTCTTGCAAAAACCGGGAACACGTTCAGCAGCTCCGCCAGCGCCAGGATCCACCCGCCTACAAAAATACCGCTGAACAGCCCAACCGCTGCCGGACAGATCCGCCCCCATCCCAGCACCGGCTGATAGACAGTCAACAGATTTCCTCCTATCCCGCCCAGAACAATCATGGTTTCATAAAGTCTCGCGTGGACAGCCGTGTGTGTGATCCCGGCAAATCGTCTTGTGATCCCAAGTCCCACCATCAAAGCCACCACGCCGCCCGCCACCAGAAAGCCGGATGAAAATCCGACAATCGCTGCGGCTGTTTGTCTCCCAAGTTCTGCCCCTAACATGCCTCTCCTCTTTTCTTTTTCCTGCACGGAGCCACGGAACGGCTGTCCCCCTCAATCAACGTATCATTAATCTGATCCTCATACAGACGCATCTCTATCTCCAGCGGTGTGGGATCTGCTGTCATCTTTTTTTTGCCAAAATGATTGAAATAGATCAGAATCCCCACACCAAGCCCCACAGAGTAGGACGCCTCCAGCACAGTAAACCCGTTCGATGTTTCACCGGTAAACAGTTCATATATCTGTGCAAACAGCTTCGTAACACCCACATCATTATTAAATGCCATAATAGAGAATGCCGCCCCGAAAAATGTGATGGCGCAGACAATCGCAGTCTTTCCCCACTGACATAGCACAGGTACGTCAGACGGCTCCTCAAACGTCAGAACAAAATCACTCTCGCCAAGACTTGTCACCTCCGCCGATGGAATTTCTTTCTGAAGCACCTCAATCACATCCATTACTGAAAATACATATCTGCCAGAGCCTGTGATCCCGGTCGTTGGAAAGCACAGCATTTTGGCTCTCGCTTCAACCGCCCTGTCCGAGCAAAAAATCTGTGCAATTTCATTCAAATGCACCGTCTTCCCTGTAATCTTCATATTTTTGTCCAGCTTCAGATAAATCGTCGTCACAGTCTGCATTCACCTGCGCTCTGACACATCCGCTGTACCAGCGTCTGCCCTTCCCTGATTTTGTGGCCTTTCGGCATCTTCCAGAGAAAGAAAATCGCGGCTGCCAGCACCAGGATTACCGCCCACAGTCCGCATATACCGAAAAATTTTTTCATTGCTTCCGCTCCTCTTTATTTTTAAAAATTTCGCTGCTTCCAAAATGTGTTTGAAAAAGCTTTTTGCAAATTGCGAAAATAGCCTTTCAATCACGCTATAAACTCTAGTATGAAAAGAAAACTGAAAAATATGCGTCAGATGTGAGATGCTCAGGCGAAATATCTCATACAGATGCAGTAAGACTGCCGGGAGTGTGTTTCTACATGGTTTCCCTCATTTTTTTCAGTATCTTCTTTTCCAAGCGCGATACCTGAACCTGTGAAATCCCGAGTTTCCGGGCTGTCTCCATTTGTGTGCATTCTTCAAAATACCGCATCTCAATCAGTGTTCTCTCCTGTACCTCCAGCTCAGACAGCAGCTGCTTTAGCAGCATTCCATTCAGAACCCGTTCATTGGCCTGGTCTTTTTCTTCTATCCGGTCCATCAGCAAAACCGGATTGCCGTCTTTCTGGTAAACCGGCCGGTAGATGGACTCAACCTGTGCTGCAGACTCCATCGCCAGGATAAGTTCTTCCCGCGGGATTCCCAGCGTCTGCTCCAACTCCTCTACCGTAGGTTCTCTTCCCATTTTATGTTCCAGTTTCTCCCTTGTACCGTAAACAGCTGCCGCTGTCTCCTTCAGCGAACGGCTCACTTTGATCATTCCGTCATCTCTGAGGAAACGCCTGATTTCCCCCGCAATCAGCGGCACTGCATAGGTGCTGAAACGCACTTCATATGAGCTGTCAAATTTGTCAACAGCTTTGATCAGCCCGATACTGCCAAGCTGTATCAGATCCTCCATCTCACAGCCCCGTCCGCCAAACCGCCTGGCCACAGTAAATACAAGCCCCATATTTTCCTCCACCAGCATCTCTCTCGCAGCTTTATCTCCTCTGTGTACCTGTTCAAGCAATGCAAGTGTGCGCTCCATTCGCCCTTATGCCAACCTCCCGATCTGTTTTGTCATTTTCACCCTTGTTCCCTGACCAGGAGCGGAATCCACTTCCAGCGTATCCATAAACGCTGCCATAAAAGAAAATCCCATCCCCGCTCTCTCACAGTCCTCCCTAGTGGTAAACAAAGGCTCCATCGCCTGTTTCACATCCGGTATCCCAACTCCCGCATCGATCACTTCCAGTTCAATGGTCCTGCCGCTGATGCGGCCCCGGATCGTAATCTTTTCCACTTTTCCCCCGTATCCGTGAATGATTGCATTTGTCACTGCCTCTGACAGAGCGGTCTTTACATCTGCCACCTCCTCCAGAGTCGGGTTCAGCTGCGTCAAAAAAGCAGCCACCGCCACTCTTGCAAATCCTTCATTGCATGAGCGGCTGTCAAATTCCAGTTTCATCTCATTATCTGTTTTCATGATCTCCCCTCCTCATCACAGGCAAAATCCAGTCCCAGACGGCGGCAGCTGGCCTGAGACGGCAGTTCCTCATAAATATCCATCATTTTGTAGATTCCTGACATAGTCAGGATCCGGCGCATTCTTTCATTCACCCTCACGGCAATCACACCGCCGCCCATAAAACGTATATTTTTATACCTTCCCATAATCATCCCGATCCCGGAACTGTCCATAAAATTAGTGCGGCCAAAATCAAACACAATACATCGGATATTCTGCTCCATCAGAATTTTATCTGCTGTCTCTTTCATTGCCTCTGCATTATGGTGATCCACCTCTTCCGGAAGATGAATCGTCAGGTTTGTCCCTGTTACCTGAAATTCCTGTGTCATAAAAACTCCCCTTTCTGCACTCTGTGCATCTTTTATTTATGCTTTCAAGAATGTCCCGGCATTCTTGCTGCGAGCTGCGCATCACGCCGGAGGCTTTATATTTCACAGGACGCACTTTCCTGTGAAAGAACAAAAGTGTGCTTCGCACATCCCACAGACCACAACTTTGACAGCACAGCTTTTGTTCCGCGCGCGAGCAGGCTTCTTCTCTGC
>CAKRNX010000160.1 GCA_934371475.1 uncultured Lachnospiraceae bacterium | reverse complement strand
GAATACAGAGAATATCGGCTGCTTTAAGATTCTGTCCGAGACCGGCGTTGCTGCAGGCGTGCGCCGTATTGAGGCACTGACTTCCACCGGACTGCTGGCTTACTATGCCGAGATGGAGAAGGAGTTCCATGCGGCAGCGGCAGCAGCGAAGTCCACACCGGCGAATCTGGAAGCGAGAATTCATCAGATGCAGGAAGAGATGAAGAAAATAGAAGGATGCCTGAACTGCAGAAAGTGTGTCAGCAAATGTCCGTATGAGCTAAACACACCGGAGCTTCTAAAAAAGAATTATGAGGATTACAAAAAAGTACTGGCAGGAGAAGTAGAAGTATGAAAAGAACTGAGATAAAGAGTTCTCTGTGCCTGCTTCTGGCGGCAGTTGTGTGGGGCGTGGCATTTGTGGCGCAGAGTGTAGGCATGGATTATGTGGAGCCGTTTACATTTAACGGGATCCGCAGCATGATCGGCGGTCTGGTTTTGATCCCTTGCATTTTTCTGATGAACAGAACGCATGATAAAGAGGAAAAAGAGATTGATCCCAAAGAGAATGCTGCGAAAAGAAAAACGCTGCTGATCGGCGGTCTGTGCTGCGGGATCTGTTTGTGCGTGGCCAGCAATCTGCAGCAGATTGGGATCAGCTATACGACAGTCGGAAAGGCAGGATTTATTACGGCCATGTACATTGTTCTCGTGCCGGTGCTTGGGATTTTCCTTAAAAAAAAGATCGGACTGAAAGTATGGATCAGTGTGGCACTGGCGGTGCTGGGACTTTATCTGCTGTGTATGAGCGGTTCGTTTACTCTGCAGAAAGGGGATGCGTTGGTATTGCTGTGCGCTCTCGTATTTGCAGTTCATATTCTGGTAGTTGATTATTTTTCTCCCCGGACAGACGGAGTGAAACTTTCCTGTATCCAGTTTCTGGTCTCAGGAGCAATTTCCATGGTGCTGATGCTGATGTTCGAGCATCCGCAGATGTCGGCTATCCTGTCGGCATGGATGCCGATCCTGTATGCGGGAGTTTTCTCCTGCGGCATAGGCTATACCCTGCAGATTGTGGGACAGAAACACATGGATCCCACAGTGGCATCTCTGATTCTGAGCCTTGAGTCGGTAATCTCTGTACTGGCAGGATGGATGCTTCTGCATCAGAATCTGAGCATTCGTGAACTGTGCGGATGCGGCGTGATGTTTGCGGCCATTATTCTGGCACAGCTGCCGGAGAAAATGCACGAGGAAACAAGATGATAAAAGAAAAAGATGAGCTGTTGATGCAGGATATGGAGCGGACAGAGTCGCTGATGCGGGAATGCCGTCTCTGCCCGAGAAACTGCGGTGTCAACCGCATGGCAGGAGAGCGGGGAGTCTGCGGAATGACGGCAGAGATAGCGGCGGCACGGGCTGCGCTTCATATGTGGGAAGAGCCATGTATTTCCGGAACGGAAGGATCCGGCGCGATATTTTTTTCGGGCTGTTCAATGGGCTGCTGCTTCTGCCAGAACCGGGAGATTGCTGCGGGCAGACAGGGAAACGCTGTGAATGTAGAGCAGCTTGCGGACATTTTTCTTAAATTGCAGGGGCAGAATGCCAACAATATTAATCTGGTGACAGCAGGTCATTTTCTTCCGCAGACAGTGGCGGCCCTTCATCTGGCAAAAAGGAGAGGTTTGACGATACCGGTGGTGTATAACAGCAGCGGCTATGAAAAGCCGGAGATGCTGCAGCTGCTGGAGGGGCTGGCAGACATTTATCTGCCGGATTTTAAATATATGGATCCGGTGCTGGCAAAGCAGTATTCACGCGCGGAGGATTATCCCAGACGGGTCAAGCAGGCACTGGCAGAGATGGTGCGTCAGGCGGGAAAGTTGGAGTTTGACGATCGGGGCATCATGAAAAAAGGAGTGATCGTGCGGCATCTGCTACTGCCGGGGCATGTGGCGGACTCAAAGAAAGTAGTAGAATATCTGTACCGCACGTATGGAAATCAGATTTATATCAGCCTGATGAATCAGTATACCCCTATGCCAGCTATGGCAGGTGATCCTCTGCTGTCCAGAAAAGTAACAGTAAGAGAGTATGGGCGACTGGTGGATTATGCCCTTTCACTGGGAGTAGAACAAGGCTTTATCCAGGAAGGAAAGACGGCGGAAGAGAGCTTTATTCCGCCGTTTGACGGAAGTGGTATTCTGGATGAAATCGGGATACAGAGAGAAAGATGTGGAGATAAAGATATAGCAGAGAGAAAGATACAGAGAGAATGGAATTAGGATAGTGAATGAAGCAGGCATTGGCGGTATTTATATACGGAGTGTAGCTTGCAGAGGTGCGCAGAAGAAATATGTCATGCAGATGCATGACGAACATTTTGCAGCAAGAATGCCGGGGCATTCTTAGACAGATATTAAGTCATGTTGACATATAGGGCGGAAGGAAAGAACAGATGAAAAGGCAGGAAAACAGGGACAGAAATTTGGAGAAACGGAGCAAAATGGTCCGGAGTGAACAGGAAAAACCAGACAGAAGACGAAGCGAAGCTGACGGGAAAACGGAAAAGACAGGCAGAGGTCAGACCAGAGCTGCCTGGCAGAGTGAAATAAAGAAGCCTGGCAGCACAGGAAAAACAGCTTTTAAGACAGCACCTGAAAAAAACAGGAAAGATCCGGGGCGGGAGCTGTGCCCGGTGCATGGCAAGTGCGGCGGATGCCAGCTGCTGGGGCTGCCTTATGAGAAGCAGCTTCGAGAAAAGCAGAAGCAGGAAGAAAAACTGCTGCAGCCTTACTGCCGGGTAGAACAGATTATCGGGATGGAAGATCCTTTTCATTACAGAAACAAGGTACACGCAGTATTCGGACATAAAAAAGACGGAACGATCATCTCGGGCACTTATCAGGAAGGGACGCACTTTATCGTCCCGGTGGATCGGTGCCTGATCGAGGACCAGAGAGCGGATCAAATTATCTGTGATATTCGGGATCTGCTGAAATCATTTAAAATCAAGACATATAATGAAGATACCGGTTACGGACTGTTCCGGCATGTACTGATCAGGACAGGATTTAAGAGCGGCGAAATTATGGTAGTGCTGGTGTTAGGATCCCCTGTGATGCCCTCAAAGAATAATTTTGTCAAGGCACTGCTGAAGCTGCACCCGGAGATTACCACGATTGTACTGAATGTTAATAATCAGAGAACCAGCATGATTCTCGGAGAAAAAGAAAGCGTCTTATATGGAAAGGGATATATAGAAGACGAGCTGTGCGGCTGTATCTTCCGGATTTCATCCAAATCCTTTTACCAGGTCAATCCGGTACAAACGGAGATACTGTACACAAAAGCCATAGAGCTGGCAGGACTGACAGGAACAGAGCGGGTGATCGACGCATACTGTGGGATAGGGACGATTGGTCTGATCGCCAGCAAAAAGGCAAAAGAAGTGATTAGCGTAGAGCTGAATCCGGATGCGGTAAAAGACGCAGTGGCGAATGCAAGGCGAAACAAGATCACCAATGTGAGGTTTTATCAGAATGATGCAGGTATATTCATGAGAGAGATGGCACAGGCAGGAGAACAGGCTGACGTGGTCTTTATGGATCCGCCGCGAAACGGCAGCGACGAAGCCTTCCTTTCTTCCGTAATCTGCCTGCATCCGCGGCGCATCGTGTATATTTCCTGCAATCCGGTGACGCTGGAGAGAGATTTGAAATACCTGACACGTCACGGATACCGGGCGCAGGTGGCAGTACCGGTGGATCTGTTCCCTTCCACGGGGCACGTTGAGACGGTCTGTTGTCTGCATCGGGTATGAGGAAATACATTTGGATAGAAGAAACATTTTTTATTTAATAGCATAGAGAAAAACCGAAAGGACACTTGTTTTCAGAATTTCAGAAAGATGAGTGTCTTTTCCTTTTATTCAAAGGCAAAGGGGAAGTAAATGGTAAACCATGCATCTCTAGTACTAATTCTTCTGATTTGGTCTTGACTCCTTCGATTTTTTATAATCAAGTCCCCATACTTCCATTGACTTGATAATCGGACGCATGGATTCGCCAAGTTCGGACAGAGCATATTCCACCCTCGGCGGTACTTCGGGATAGACGGACGGTACGGGTAATGATCCCATCGGCTTCCATGGAGCGCAGGCTGTCCGTCAGCACCTTTTGGCTGATCCCCTCCAAGTCTTTTTTCAGCTCATTGAACCGCCACGGACGCCGAAGCAGGTCTTGAAGTATCGCTTTGCCCCGGAGGTTGTGGGTATTCTCTGCTTCGGCTTATCATTGATGGTCTTACCATGCTTACCTATAAAAGATTTTCACCTATTTTGAAAGGATTTCACTAAAATGGATTTTATTGATATTTCTAAACGCCGTGTAACCACCAGACAATTTTCCCCTGTTCCTGTCGAGCAGGAGAAGCTGGACAAAATTCTTGAAGCGGGACGATGGGCTCCTACGGCGGTCAACGCACAGCCCCAGAGGATTCTTGTCCTTAACACAAAGGAAAGCCTTGCCAAAGTACGGGAGTTCTGTACTTTTGGGTATGATCCGAAGTATGCCGAATTGGAACGCGCCTGCGATGATAAAAAACACAACCAGTGTATTTATTACTACGGCGCTCCGTTGGTTCTTTTCGTCTGCTATGACAAAGACGCCTGCTGGAAACACCCGGAAAGCGGCGAGTCCAGCGGTGCAACTGACGCAACAATCGTTTCCACGCACATGATGCTGGAGGCTGCCAGCATTGGACTTGGAACTGTTTGGATCAGCTACTTTGATAAAGAAAAAGCCCGGAAGCTGCTGAATCTTCCCGAACAGTGGGAACCCAATAATATGATCTGCATCGGTTATCCCGCTGACGACTTTGTTCCTGTTAATAGGTAAAGCAGGAGAACGGTTCGAGTATATATATCGGCTGTTCTTTTTTTGTTTTTAGGAATTAAAGCGGTAATGTTTTTCTTGTGTACAGTAGAACACTATACTATAATAAAACCAGTTTTCTTTGCATAAGTTTAAATGCTTAAAAAGGATGATCGGCAAACCAGATGAAAGTCTGGGACGCAAAGCTACAGGGCCTGTAAAATGGCAGCCAGTTG
>CAKRNX010000159.1 GCA_934371475.1 uncultured Lachnospiraceae bacterium | reverse complement strand
CTCTACAGGTGGCCGGAAGGCGCAGATCTACACCTGCAACTCCACGGTTGCTATCAGCGCAGGCCTTGAGATCCTGAAAGAATTTGTGCGCATCAGTGTCATTGATATCTATGGCACGGTTCTCTCCGGCCGCATTCTAAATCTTCCTTATTCTAATGAAGATTGTTATTTTCAGGAAGTCTGCAGCTTTGTCAATCGGTTTCTCGAGGAACTTCCTTATCCAAATGAATCCATTCTAGGGGTCGGGATCGCGATACAGGCGCTGATTTCCACCGATGGAACCCACATTGTTTACGGCCAGATTATGGGGAATACCGGTCTGACATTGGAACATTTCGGCAGATATCTTCATTATCCCTGCATTTTTCTCCATGATGCTTCCGCAGCCGCCTCCGCAACTCTCTGGTTTGATGAAAAAATCAAGGATGCTGTCTATCTTTCCCTCAACCGCAATTTCGGCGGAGCGCTGATTCTGAACCGTCATATTTATCACGGCCATTCCATGATCAGCGGCACCTATGAGCATCTTTGCCTCGTTCCCGACGGCCGTCTCTGTTACTGCGGAAAACGCGGATGTATGGAAACCTACTGTTCTGCCAACAGCCTGCGGGATGACGCCGGAATGGAACTGCCCGTTTTTTTTGATCATGTAAGAAATAACGACTTCTCTGCCGTGTCCCTCTGGGACAAATATCTGCGCACACTGGCACGCGGGATCGGCATGATCCGTCACGTAATAGACTGTGATATCATTATCGGAGGCTTCCTCAATACTTTTTTTACAGCCGGAGATTATCTTCTGCTGTCAGAATATACCGATGCACAATGCAGCCTGAATGCACATCCGGTCAGAATTATTCCCGGACCCCACAGCGATGAAATACCTTCCATTGGAGCCGGGCTGTTTTTTATCCGGCCATTTCTCGGAGCAATCTGATATGCAGTGATTTCAGGCAGCTCTCTGAAAATAAAAACCCGGAACTGTTCCGTCTCTTTACTGACTCAAAACAGTTTCGGGTTTCTTCTTTTCTCTCACACTTTTATTTTACAGAAAACTTATAGCAGGTCGTGGACTCATATTTCTCTCCCGCACGGATCACAGGTCTGGCAAACCCCTCCTGGTTGATAGAATTCGGATAGAACTGCGTCTCCAGGCAGAAAGCATCCCGCTCTGCATAGGATCTCCCCCTCTTGCCCAGGGGCTCCGGCGTAATAAAGTTTCCGGTATAGAACTGCACTCCGGGCAGATCAGTATACGCCTCCAGGCAGATGCCGGTCTGACGGCAGTATGCTTCCGCAAATTTCTCCACGGTACCTTTCTCCCGCTTCAGTACAAAATTGTGGTCATAGCCGCCGGCAAACTGCAGCTGCTCAAAGTCCGCATCTATGTCTTTGCCAATTTTCTTGCTCACCGTAAAATCCATCGGCGTTCCCTTAACAGGCGCAATCTCTCCGGTAGGAATCGATCCCGAATCCCGGATCGGCGTGTAATATTCTGCCGTCAGCATCACTTCCTGATCCAGTACAGATCCTGAATCCTCTCCACCCAGGTTAAAATACGCATGATTCGTCATATTTGCCACTGTATCCTGATCACTCTCTGCCTCGTAGTGGAGAAAAAGCTCATTTTCTTCTGTCAGCGTATAGGTCACAGAACACCGGAAGTTGCCCGGATAACCATCCTGCATATCCTCATCCAGGATCGCAAACCTGACGCTGCTGTCTGTTACTTCTGCCACATCCCACTGGCGCTTGTCAAATCCATAATTGCCGCTGTGAAGATTGTTGCCGTTATTGTTCAGATCCAGCTGATATGTTTTTCCATTCAGTTCAAATCTGCCCTTCTCGATCCGGTTGCCGCTGCGCCCGATCAGTGCACCAAAATAACAGGTGCCCTCATAGTATCCTTCTGCTGTATCATAGCCCAGCAAAACATCCCTTACATTATCGTATTTATCCGGCAGCATGATCGCCGCCAGAGTAGCCCCCAGATCTGTCACCTTTACGCTCATACCATGGCTGTTGGACAGTGTAAATACTGTCAGTTCTTTTCCCTCTTTTGATTTTCCAAATTCATTTTTTGTTACTGCCATATGTTATTCTCCTCTCTGCCGGTAAATGAAACATTGTCATCTTTCCATTCCCTGTTCCTGTATCACAAAGTATTCGCTCCACTTTGTGCCCGTTTCGATTTTAAGAATGCCCCGGCATTCTTGCAGCGAGGTGGGAGCCACCTCACATCTGATGTATCCCTAGTCGTTCTCCTGCCCTATGCAAACGCGGACACCCGTAATGATACAAAGCTATATTACAGCAAGAAGCCGGATTTCGCAACTGTTACCGCTGTCCGAAATCCGGCTTCTCTTTCTAAGATTAAAATTTTTCTTTTCCATCTGCTGTGCTTCTACCCGCGATGACCTGCGCATGACGCATATGACTCAGGCAGGAAGTCAAACGGATATTCGCAATTGAAGCAGGGGACTTATTTGATTCGGTTAAAAAATTATTTTGCACTGCCCGATACAAAATGCAGATCAAAGTGATCCACAGAAAATCTGATCCTTTTATTTCATCTTGGAATATACTTTCTCCAGTGCAAAGTAGCAGTCGTCAAACAGCTCTCTCACCGGCTTATAGGCCTCTACAGCTGCCGGATTCGGCTCCTGCACATCGGCAATCTCCAGGAAGCGGTCAATCGCATGAAAATCTTTGTAAATCCCCGCTCCGACACCGCCGATCACGGCCGCGCCCATGGAACCGGCCTCCTCCAGCACGGTCGGAACTACAATCCTTGTGTTGTATACATCGGCCATGATCTGACGCCATACCCGGCCTTTGGCACCTCCGCCGACCACCATGATTTCATCAATCTTAACCTGCGTTTTCAGAATATCCAGCACAATCGCCAAATTCATTGTCACACCTTCGAGCACGCTGCGGAGCATATCTGCTCTGGTGCTCTCCGCCTTCAGTCCCAGGAAAGATGCTTTCGCCTCATGGTTCCATCTCGGTGCCCTCTCACCCAGAAGATACGGCAGAAACAGCACACCGTTCGCACCCGCCGGGCTCTGCTCAATCTCCTCATTGATCAGATCATAGGGACTGCGGCCCTGCTGTTTTGCTTCAAAGCTCTCCATCTGGCAGATCGTATTCTTCAGCCAGCTGTATGCTCCTCCGGCTGTCTGCATCGTACCGTTCGGCGCATACAGACCCGGAATTGCATGTGCCCAGGTCACAGAACGCATCTGCGAATCAAATACCGGTTTTTCTGTGGTAGTAGTGATCCACGCCGAAGTTCCCATACAGCTGTAGGTCTTGCCCGGCTCAATAGATCCTGCACCTACATTGGCAGTCACACCGTCCCCTGCCCCCAGCACTACCGGCGTGCCTTCTGCCAGCCCTGTTACTGCGGCAGCTTCCTTCGTCACTCCGCCTGCCACAAAGGTGGAAGGTTTCAACTCCGGCAGCTTGTCTCCATCAATTCCTGCATATTCGATCAGTTCTTCAGACCATTTCAGATGTTTCAGATCAAAACAGCACATGCTGTTGGCATCAGAATATTCTGTATAGAATTTTCCGGTCAGTTTAAATACAATATAGTCTTTTGCATTCAGGGTCTTGTATGTCTGTTCATAGATCTCCGGCTCATGATCTCTGACCCACATCAGTTTCTGTACACCGTAAGATGCCGTATTTCTATGACCTACAATATGATAAAAATCCTGCTGGCTGATATGGCTCTCAATCTGAGCCGCCTGTTCCTGCGCTCTCTGATCGGCCCAGATAATGGATTTTCTCAGCGGCCTGCCCTGTCGATCCACACACAGGCATCCCATCATCTGCCCGCTGAAGCTGACCGCCCCGATCTCTTCCGGATCAATCTCTGTGGACTGAATCAGATTTTTACTCGTCATGCACACGGCATTCCACCAGTCATCAGCATCCTGTTCTGCCCATGTTCCGTTAAAATAATGGACATCATAAGCAAACACCTGACTTCCCACGAGTTTGCCGTCCACGGTGAACAGACTTGCCTTATTTCCAGATGTGCCTAAGTCATGAGCCAGAATGTATCGTTTCATGTTTCATCCTCCCGTCTCTTCTCTTCAATCAGAGAAATTCCAATGGTGCCGTAATCTCATTCAGTCTGGCCAGCATCTCCTCATCCAGCTCCCAGTTCAGGCAGCGGACATTTTTTTCCAGCTGCTCTGTAGACGATGCGCCGCCGATAATAGAGGTGACTTCTTCTTTCTGTCTCAGCCAGTTTAAGGAAACTTCATTCATAGGATGGCCAATCTCCTCCGCAAATGCTTTTACCTTGCGTGCCGCATTCATATAAATCTCAGCTTCCGGCCCGGCCAGTTTCGGATTAGCTCTGCGGATATCATGCTCGGAGAAGAGCTGACCGTTCAGGAATTTTCCTGCCAGCAGTCCCTGGAACATAGGGCTGTAGGGAAGGAATGCCTGACCGTATTTTCTGACTGTAGGCAGTACTTCGCTTTCAGTCCGGTAATCCAGAGGAATGGAATGATAGCTTTTCGGATTGCGCTCCAGCATATTGTAGAGAGACTGCTGGCAGTTCACCTCGATCATCTCCATCATCTTTTCCACATCTTTCTGATTAAAGTTGCTCAGCCCCACATAACGAATCTTTCCGGCTTTTTTCAGCTCCGAAAGCGCTTCAGCAGTCTCCTCCAGCGGGGTGTTGGGATCCGGCCAGTGCATCTGATAAATATCAATGTGATCCGTCTGAAGGCGTCTCAGACTGTCATCAATCTCACGAAACAGGTTGGCCTTGCTCAGATTATTCTGTGTCTCATATTTTTTCTCCCAGGTCAGCCCTGCCTTGGACGCAATCAGTACCTTGTCCCGCTTGCCGCCCTGCAGCGCTTTGCCAAGAATCGTCTCTGATACACCCCAGCCATACACCGGAGCCACATCAAAGAAATTGATGCCCAGATCAATCGCCTCATGAATGATGCGGATAGATTTCTCCTCTTCTGAAGTATCCCAGTCACCTCCAAATCCCCAGCATCCGATACCGATCGCCGAGATTTCTTCTTCTATCATCTTTACTTTCTTATAAATCATGAAATTTCCCCCTTGTCTTTTCTGTTTCTGATCTGTGGGCTGCGCAGTCTATTCCTCTGCTCCGTTTCGGCCGGTGCAGATC
>CAKRNX010000158.1 GCA_934371475.1 uncultured Lachnospiraceae bacterium | reverse complement strand
CGCCGCCCTCATTCGGGCAAAATCTCCCACAAACTGGAACTCGCAGCTCACAAAAAGCCTTTTTCAAACACGCTCTAGAGAGGAAATACATGATGGAAGAAGACAGAATAAAATATACCGGTGACCGCAGAGAAAGAAATCAGAAAAAAAATGAGACAGAAGCATTGGGAGCTCCCGTGAAACAGAAGCTTGCCGGAGGAGAGGAAAGCCGGCTGAACTGGAATAGGATAGGCTGGAGATGCGGCTTCAACATGGTAGAGCCTGCGTATGGTTCAGCGGAAAAGAAGAGGGTATCCAGACAGGAAGCCGTGCAGAGGCTTCAGGAAAATCCCACCGAAGAAAATCTGTGGAGTGCTGTCATTGCATTTCAGGGATATTTCTTCAAAACAGCGACAGGATTGCCTTTTCGATATAAACTGAAAATAGGAAAACGGGGAGACTGGACCAGAGAGCTGTGGATTGACCGCAGAGAAAAAAGCAAGAGTCTGTCCTGGGGCAGTTTACGTGTGGCTTTTGAGAATGCGTTAAAGACCCGGGGAGAGGTATCCAGACCGAAAGATCTGGGCGATATCCGCGGGATTTCCTACATTTATCCGATGCTGTGGTGTTTCGGTATTATTGATGTTCCGGAAAAAATTGCAGACAATATGAGTATCTGCAATATCGAGAGCATCAGAAGAAAACTTGAGATGCTGAGTGAAAAGGACGGGCAGCTCGAATAGAAAAACTGAAATTTGCAAATTCCTGGTATGCGGGAGTGACTGGCGCAAAGCGGATGATGAAATCAAATCTGCGGAGCGCCGGTTTTTATTTCACAGGAAACTGCATACGCAGCCTGCACTGCTTTTGCTTTTTTTTAGGAAATTGTGATAAATGCCAGTTATTGATTGACATTTTGTTGATGCAATGATACCATACGACTATAATAACAAATTAATATATTAATATATCATTAATAAAATGTATTATATTACTATTCTGAAAGCAGGAGGGCTTTTCTATGCCACGTATGGATTTGATGGTCGATACGAATGTCTATTTTATTCATTTCAAATGCGGCTCAAAGGTATTGGTTGATGAGACTAAGAAAAAAGAGTTTCTGGATTTGTTTCTGAGATGTTACTTAAATGATAAATTTCGGATCTTTGCATTTTCAGTGTTGGATCGGGAGATCTATCTGCTGGCCGGATGGACAGAGGGAGAAGATGCATCGGACAGCAGAGTGGCAGATGCTGAACTGGCAGTATTAAGAAGGTGCTGGGAATATTTTACTATATGGGATCCGTCGGTGAGAGAGCGTCCGGCAGAGGAGAACGGCGGTTACGCCAGGATCCGTACGATGGAAGATATGTTAAAAGCCTGCAGGTATATCCATTTAATTCCGATTACGGAGAAATATGCAAGTGAAATTTCCGGTTACTGGTGGAGCAGTTTTCAGGCATATCGGGGGACATATGAGTGGCGCTATGTAGAGACGGAGCCGCTACTGGAATATCTGGACTGGGATATAGATTATGCGCGGCGCCTGTTTATCAAACTTCATCAACATATTTACGATCATACATATCAATTTCAGATCAGAGAACTTCCATATCGCATTTCCTAAGAGTTTCTAAAATTTTTCCTTTATACTGTGACAAAATTAAAATTTAATGTTAGAATAGACACACTTATTGAGATAAAAAATGCAGAGAAATTATCCTGAATGATGGATAATCTTCAGGCGGAATATTGTCTGATAGGGAGGTTTATATGAAAAGAAAAGTAATCATGGCATGTATGGCGATCATGGCGGCAGGGATCCTGACTGCGTGTTCACAGTCAGATTCCGGTGAGAGCACGGCGGGGAGCGGATCTTCCTCTGTGACGTCTTCAGGAACAACGACGGGGAAACAGTCAGCTGCAGCTGATAGTACGGCAGGATCCGCAGCGGGAGATTCGGCAGATACAGTTCAATATGACAGGAACAGCCGGGAGGCAGGACAGGAGGAAGCGCTGGATGGCCTGGATGAAAATAACAGTGTTTCAGGGGATGCATCTTCTGACGGAACAGTGACGCATCAGGAAGAGGTTGTAAGTACAGAAACAGAAGAAACAATACATGATGAAGAGAACTATTCCGATAAAGAGTTTAATGAGCTGAGCAGTGAGGGCGAGTCGGAAGAAACTGTCAGATGGACCGGGACATACAGCAGCAGCAGTACAGATGGCGATACCGTAACGATTACTTCTGCTGATGCAGAACATATTTCGTTTACCTTTATGAACGCGGGGATTTACGGACAGGCGGAGGTAAAGGGAACGCAGGCAATTTACCATGGGGACGATTATCATGTGATTGTGTTTGATTATGTTGATGATGCAATCGAAGTCAGCGTGGCCAGTGAGGAAGATTATGATGCCGAGGACTCTCCGCTGAACGGGACTTACACCCGTCAGCAATAATGGCAGGAAAGCGGAACACAAGATAGCTTCTGGCAGATACATCAGATGGGAAAGTGACTCCCACCTCTATAGGTGGCGGGAAGCAAGTTAGTATTAGTGATGGGAGTCAATCCCCATCTGATATAGCAGGCAAAACAGTGGATGTTTGAGTATCAGGATCAGGAACACTGAAAATGCATTCAAGCGGATATTTGTAATCCGCTGTGCTGCCAGGGTAGTGTCTCGCGGGGGGACGCAGCACACTTTTTTTCTTTCACAGGAAATTGCATCCTGTGAGTAAAAAAGGATCTACAGAGGTCTGAAAAATAATTAAAAAAAATTTTAAAAACCCCTTGACTTTTTACATGATTTGATTGTATAATAGCAAAGCGAGTTGAAGTTCAGCTCACAGATATGGGATCTTAGCTCAGCTGGGAGAGCATCTGCCTTACAAGCAGAGGGTCATAGGTTCGAGCCCTATAGGTCCCATAGAACTTAATTTTATATGGCGGAATAGCTCAGCTGGCTAGAGCACACGGTTCATACCCGTGGTGTCGAGAGTTCAAGTCTCCCTTCCGCTACTGATAAAGATCCAGGAATTATTGTTTATCAATAGTTCCTGTTTTTTTGTTTCAAAGAAAATTGCGTTCTGTGGAACAAAAAGCCTCCGGCATTTTTACTGCGGGCAGCGAGCCAGGCAGCCATATCCATGCGGATATGGGAGAAGAAATACTGACCTGAAAATGTGCGATTTTGGATATTCAGGAAGAGAAGAGTGTATAACAGAGATATTTCATCAGAAATAATGTGCATATTCATACATATTTGGTCTGATTGCAGCATTGCATTTGTGCAAAATCACTGATATACTTCATTTTGCTTAGAGTGTGTTTGAAAAATTGTTTCTGCAAACTGGAACTTGCAGTTTAAGAAACGCATTTTTGAAATACATCAGATGTGTGCAGAAGAAATAGGTTATGCAGATGCATGATGCGCATCTCGCAGCAAGAATATAAAAAGTGGAAAGGAACGGAGAAAATTATGATGACGCGTGAAGAAGCACTGGAATATGGGATGTCTTTTCAAAATGTATATGAAGAAAAACCATTTCATGATCAGAACTGGCAGCTGGTGCGTGTGAAAGGAAGCAAAAAAGCGTTTCTCTGGATTTATGAAAAGGACGGACGTATAAATCTGAATGTAAAGGTAAGTCCCGAGTGGCGCGATTTCTGGAGATCCGCCTATAAATCTGTAATTGCAGGATATCATCAGAACAAAGAACACTGGAATACGATTATTCTGGATGGGAGTATACCGGATGAAGATGTCAGGAGAATGATTGCGGAAAGTTATGATCTGATCACAGACAGCCCGACAAAGCGGATTTATGAAGCGGTCAAAAGAATTCCGAAGGGCCATGTGGCGACTTATGGCAGAGTTGCAGAAATGGCAGGGGAAGCCAGGATGGCAAGAGCAGTTGGAAATGCGCTCCATAAAAATCCGGATCCGGAGCATATTCCGTGTTTTCGTGTCGTGAATGCCAAAGGCGAGCTTGCAGGGGAGTTTGCTTTTGGAGGGGAAGGAGCGCAGGCAAAACTCCTTGAAGAAGATGGGGTAGAAGTAATCAATGGAAAAGTTGATCTGAAAAAATATGGAATCTGATGGCAGGATATCCGGAAAAGATTTTAAAGAAATAAGGCGGGGAGACTGCAGGCTTCGTGTATGATTATGTGGCAGATGGGATAGCAGGAAGCCTGCTGTTGTCTGTGCAGAATTCTGCAGATGATGGCGGTTTTTTTGGTTTGAGGTGTAAAGCGGACATTCGCAGCCCGCTTATTTTTCGTTCAAACTTTTATGTGACAAACATAATAACCTATGATATGATGAAAACAATATAAGCGAAAATGACTTTTGCAGAAATAAAAATATCCTCAGATTTTATTTAACTGGATCAGGTAAGTCCCCTGCTCCAATTGCGAAAAGCAATAAGCAGTGTTTCGGTTATAAGCAGCCAGCTGCCGGGAATTTCCCGGTCGCTGCCTGGGAGGATTATGACGCAGGAAACAGTAAGGTCAATGTTGCGTGGACTTTGGAAGTAGGAGAACAGTTCGAATATAGATCGGCTGTTTTTTTTTGCTTTCAGGCGTTAAAACGGTGGTACTGATTCTGTTTCACAGGAAACGCAGGTCACTGAACAGTGATAAAACGGAAAGGAACTGGATATGAGAAAAAGTCGAAAAAATAACTCCCATACCCATGGAAAAATAATTTGCATCACGGCATCTCTTCTGGCCGGCAGTCTTATACTGGGAGGATGTGGAGTAAAGAAAGAAAAAGCCGCGGGCAGTGAACAGCCGGAGATTGTTATCGGAATAGATGATTTTGAACCTTACAGTTACCAGACGAGTGATGGGGAATATAAAGGTATCGATGTGGAGCTTGCAGAAGAAGCATTTCAGAGGCTGGGCTATCAGCCAAAGTTTGAGAGGATCGTCTGGGAAGATAAGGATGAACTTCTGGAAGGTGGAATAATAGATTGTCTGTGGAGCTGTTATTCCATGAATGAAAGAGAAGAAAAATATCAGTGGGCAGGTCCGTATCTGTACAGTCGTCAGATAGTGGCTGTAAAAAAAGAAAGCGAAATCCAGACGCTTCAGGATTTGAAAGGGAAGAGGATTGCAGTTCAGGCGACCACAAAAGCTGAGGATCTTTTTCTTCATAATATTGAATCAGATCTTCCGCAGATGGAGCAGGTGA
>CAKRNX010000157.1 GCA_934371475.1 uncultured Lachnospiraceae bacterium | reverse complement strand
GCCCTGGTCTTGTACAGCTTGTGTACATCCAGCGGCTCGCCGATGATATCCTCTACTGTCATACGGGGATCCAGAGATGAATATGGATCCTGGAACACCATCTGCATCTCCTTGCGCAGACGGCCGATATTCTTTGCCGTAACCGGCTCTCCGTTAAATAACACTTCACCTGAAGTGGGCTCATATAATCTCAGCAATGTACGTCCCACGGTTGTCTTGCCGCATCCTGACTCTCCTACCAGCCCCAGTGTCTCACCGGGTTTGATTGCGAAAGAAACACCGTCCACTGCTTTCAGATACGTTTTTTTCATAAATCCGGAACTCACCGGGAAGTACTGTTTTAAATCTTTTACCTCTACCAGATATTCACTGCTCACGCGTTCGCACCTCCTGACTGTTCTTCCAGCATCTTTTTCACATTCATCCAGCAGGATGATTTATGTGTTGCGCTCAGCTCCAGCTCTTCCGGCTTTTCATCCAGACAGATCTTCATTGCATTTTCACACCGGCTGCAGAACGCGCATCCCTTCGGCATATTCAGAAGGTTGATCGGTGCTCCGCTGATGGGGATCAGACGCTCTTTGCTGTTGTCCACACTCGGGATGGAACGGAGAAGTCCCTTCGTGTACTCATGACACGGATTGTAGAAAATATCCTCCGCGGTTCCGCGCTCACAGACGCTGCCGCCATACATGACCATGATCTTGTCGCACATATCTGCAATAACGCCCAGATCATGAGTTACCATAATAATCGCCATTCCCAGACGTTTCTGCAGATCCTGCATCAGTTCAAGGATCTGAGCCTGGATCGTCACATCCAGCGCTGTCGTCGGCTCATCCGCAATCAGAATATCCGGCTCGCAGGCCAGCGCCATAGCGATCATGACTCTCTGACGCATACCACCGGAAAGCTCATGCGGGTACTGCTTAATACGCTTTGCCGGTTCATTAACGCCTACCAGCTCCAGCATCTCAATCGCACGCGCTTTTGCTTCTTTCTTCGTCTTGTTTGTATGGAGAAGCACTGCCTCCATCAGCTGGCTTCCGATCGTAAACACCGGATTCAGGCTGGTCATAGGATCCTGGAAAATAATACTGCACTGTTTTCCGCGGAACGCAGCCATTCTCTTTTTGTCAAATTTTGTCACATCCTCTCCTTTATAGAGGATCTGACCTTCCATAATTCTTCCGGTATCTGCCAGGATCTGCATAATGGAATACGCAGTCACGCTCTTTCCAGATCCTGACTCACCTACAATACCCATAATCTCACCGGGTCTGAGGCTAAAGGAAACTCCGTTTACTGCTTTCACCTCGCCTGATTCTGTAAAAAATGAGGTATGCAGATTTTTAACTTCCAAAATATTTTCATTGCTGTTTTCACTCATTTTGATTACCTCCTCAGTTTAGGATCGAATGCATCGCGCAGGCCATCGCCCAGCAGGTTGAATGCCAGCACGATCAGACAGATCGCAACTGCCGGGAATACCAGCTTGTACGGATAACTCTGCAGACCGGATCTGGCGGCGTTGGCCAGAGATCCCAGGGAAGGCATCGGGGTCTGCACACCCAGTCCCACGAAACTTAAGAAACTCTCTGTAAAGATTGCCGACGGAATCTGAAGCGCTGTGGAAATAATGATCACGCTCAGGCAGTTCGGCAGAATATGCTTTCTGATAATTCTGGAAGGCTTCGCTCCAATGGCTTTTGCCGCCAGAACATATTCATTCTCTTTGATAGAAAGGATCTGGCCTCGCACCAGTCTGGCCATACCTACCCAGTAGAGCAGTCCGAATACAATAAACAGAGAAATCATGTTGACGCCGACCTTGGCCAGCGCGGTGCCCTCGATCCTGGAAGTCAGCACCTCTTTGAGCACCACAGACAGCAGGATAACCATCAGCATGTCAGGCAGCGAATAGATCACATCCACGATACGCATCATGATCAGATCCACACGCCCCCCCGCGTAGCCCGATATACTGCCGTATAGCAGTCCGATAATCAGTACGAGGATCGCTGCGAAGAAACCTACGATCAGAGACACGCGGGTTCCGTACAGAACACGGACGAAATAGTCACGGCACTGCTCGTCTGTTCCAAGAATATGCGGGAAAAGGCTTCCTCCCTTGTCGATAAACTTCTGTTCATTCTTGGACCATTCAAACGGTTTCAGATTTTTGGCGGTCTTATCACGGCGGCCGTCAATGGAAATCATCTCGTCATAACGATACGGGATCGCCATAGGCGCGAAAGCAGCAGTGAGAATGATCAGTACCAGCACAATGATACTTCCCACAGCCAGCGGATTTTTCATCAGTCTGCGCATACCGTCTTTAAAAAAGGTGGTAGACTCGCTCATCACTTCCTGCTGTGCTTTTTCTTCTTCGGTAGCCGGTGCAAACTTGGCCAGATTGATCTGCGCACTCAGCAGATTTTTCTTAGGCAGATTATTATCATTTGACATGTACTGCTCCTCCTATTCAAATGTAATTCTCGGGTCCACCAGCTTATAAACCAGATCACTGATCAGGTTCATAATAACCATCAGGACAGCAAGGAAAATTGTTGTAGCCATAATCATCGGGTAATCACGCTGCGTGATACCGCTCATAAACTTCTGTCCGAGTCCTGCGATCGTGAAGATGTTTTCAACTACAAGACTTCCAGTCAGGATATAGGCAAGCATCGGCCCCACATAGGTGATCACCGGGATCAGGGCATTTCTCAGCGCATGTTTGAAAATCAGCTTCAGCTGCGGAACACCTTTGGCGCGGGCTGTTCGGACATAGTCCTGTCCCAGCGCATCCAGCATACTTGTCTTTGTCAGTCGGGTAATATATGCCATCGGATAAAGCGCCAGTGAAATTACAGGAAGCACATAATTGTGGCTTGAACTGCTCCATACCTGGAACCATCCCAGCTGGATACAGAATACCAGCAGAAGAAGTGTCGCCAGCACAAAGCTGGGCACTGCCGTTGCCAGAGTAGAAAAAAAGATAATCAGACGGTCCGGCAGCTTGTTTCTCATCAGTGCAGCCGTACTGCCAAGGATCAGCCCCATCACCAGCGCAACCAGAGCTGCCATGCCGCCCAGTTTTGCAGATACCTTAAATGCGCTCATAATGGTGGTTCCGATATCACGTCCGGTCTTTAAAGATACACCAAAATCTCCGTGCGCCAGGTTCTTAAGGTAAAGCACAAACTGCTGCCCCACCGGCTTGTCCAGGTTGTAACGCTCCATCAGTACTGCCTTTACTTCCGGGCTGGTCGCCTTTTCACCGTCAAAAGGTCCGCCTGGAATGGCGTTCATTGCAAAGAATGTAACGGCACAGATCACAAATACCGTTACGATGGCTAATAATACACGTTTTGCTATATACTTAGCCAAAATGAATCACTCTCCTTTTATTATATTGTACTTACATATGTCCACTGCACAAGGACACAGATAATGTCTATAATAATAAAAGTTATCTGTTTTGTCAATGAAAGAAGTGGAAAATCGGCAGTTTTATTTTGCATTTTCTGCCATTTTGTGCTAAAAATGTAAATATCATCCGTAAAATGCCGTAATTTTTTAGCTATTATGACATAAATAGAGGTCAAAGTGCGGATTTTTTTCCATCACTTTGACCTCTTGTTTGTTAATTATTTTTCTGTCTCATCCACATCGATCAGCACTTTCATTGTCTCTTCCCTATGTGCATCAATATACTGATATGCATCCACATAATCCTCATGCCGGTACATCATGCTTGTGTTCAGATCAAGCTCATGATCGTTGAGTACCGCCAAATCTTCCGTTACGATTTTGCCAAACACCGGTGGTCTGAAATCCCTCTTGCCACATCATACACAAATTCTCCCTGATAGTTATATTTTACGGACACACCACCACTTTAATTGACTCGCTTCCCATCTGCATCTTGATGGCATCTTCCATATGATCCAGATCATACGTATGGGTAATCAGTCTGGCTATCTCAAGCCTGCCGCTATTGACCAGATTTACCGCTCTCTGATGCGTATCCGGATTGATCATAGACCCTACGATATGCAGTTCCTTTTTATATACATCAAACAGAGGAAGCGTCGCTGCTGCGTCCGGTCCCGGCACAGAAAACAGCAGTACCGTTGCTCCAAATCCTGCTGCCCTGATCGCCTGTTCCGCCGCAAAAGGCTTGCCCACGCACTCAATCACTACATCTGCGCCTTTTCTCTGACAGATTTCCCAGATCCTCTCTTCTACGTTCTCATGGATCGGATCGATGACTGCATCCGCGCCCACTTCCATCGCAATTTTTCTCCGCATCTCTACCGGTTCGCTGAGGATCACAGTGGAAGCGCCGGAAAGTCTGGCCATCTGCACCATCAGAAGGCCGATAGTCCCGCCACCGATTACCAGCACAACCTGACCTGTGTGAATGCCCGCCTGGTCAATGCCATGAACCACACAGGCCAGCGGCTCTGCCATGGCAGCTACCTTAAAATCCAGATCATCTCTTACTTTAAAGCACTGTGTCTCCGGACATACCACGTATTCGGCAAACCCGCCGTTTACATTGATGCCGAGAGCAAACAGATGCTCACAGTTCTGCTTGTGCCCCATCCGGCACGGCATACATCGGTTGCAGTACATATTAGGGTCAGCCGTCACATGGTCGCCCGGCTTTACTGCTGTTACCTCCGCTCCGACTGCCTCTACAATGCCCGCGAACTCGTGCCCCAGGACAATCGGAGGATATACATCAGCGGATCCCTTTTCTCCATGGTAGATATGCACGTCTGTCCCGCACACACCGCAGGCCTTGCTGCGAAGCATTACTTCATGCGGTCCCAGCTGTCCAAACTCCATATCTTTCACTTCAAACCTGGGACTGCTTTCCGCTCCCAGAAAAAAAGCTCCCTTTCCCTTCATATTTTTCATTTGCTCCTTTCTTTTTTCACAGATTTTATACGCTCAGGACAATCGTCTGCCTCTTCCTGCATGGCTCAAAACAGGGGAATATTAATCCCGAGTCTTATTTCAACTTTTGTAAACGATATTTAAAAAGTTTTGTTGGAGCGATTATAACATATTCTATTTTCAGTTTCAATTGATCATTACCACCAATCATTTCCATCTATTTTTGTTCTTTTTTTACGGTACTGCCTGCCGCTTCCCCGGCACGCTTTCTGTCTTATTCTGCCTGTTTTGACTTTTCTTTTTCCCAATGCTATACTTGTTTTTAACAAATATTCCGGAGTATTTCTGATCAGATATTGATTTTCCTATTACAGTTTCAAACAT
>CAKRNX010000156.1 GCA_934371475.1 uncultured Lachnospiraceae bacterium | reverse complement strand
GGGCATGACAGCTGATGAAGTAGAAGAATACATTACACAGATTGCATTTTCAGGCGCTACGGCATTCCTTGAGAAATACAAGGACAAGACAAACAAAGATGAGATCATCGGTCATTTCGGTCTGGGCTTTTATTCTGTCTTTATGGTAAGCGAAAATGTAGAAATTGATACGCTTTCCTATCAGGACGGTGCTGCCCCTGTTCACTGGGAATGCGACGGCGGCTCTGAGTATACTCTGGACGAAGGCTCCAAGACCTCCGTCGGCACCGAGATCACTCTTCATCTGAACGAAGAAAGTCTTGAGTTTGCCAACGAATACCGGATGCGCGAAGTGCTGGAAAAATACTGCTCCTTCATGCCGGTAGAGATTTTCCTCTCCAAAGCAAATGCGCCGCAAGAATATGAGCCAATTGACGAGTCCGAGTTAAAAGATGACGATATTGTGGTAGAACATATCCACGAGGATGCCAAAACCGAAGAAAAAGAAGACGAAAACGGAAACAAGGAAACCATTGAAGTTTCCCCCGCAAAAGAACTTGTAAAAATCAACAAGCGCCCGGTATCCATCAGCGATACACATCCACTGTGGAACAAACATCCCAATGAATGTTCGGAGGATGAATACAAAGAGTTTTACCGCAAAGTATTCATGGATTATAAAGAGCCGCTGTTCTGGATCCACCTGAATATGGATTATCCGTTCAATCTGAAAGGTATCCTTTACTTCCCACGGATCAATACAGAATATGACTCCATTGAAGGTACAATTAAGCTGTACAACAACCAGGTGTTCATCGCTGACAATATCAAAGAAGTGATTCCGGAATTCCTGATGCTGCTCAAGGGTGTCATCGACTGCCCGGATTTCCCGCTGAACGTTTCCAGAAGCGCTCTGCAGAATGACGGATTTGTAAAGAAAATTTCTGATTACATTTCCAAGAAGGTAGCTGACAAACTCTCCGGCATGTGCAAGACAGACCGTGAGAACTACGAAAAATACTGGGATGATATTAATCCTTTCCTGAAATACGGCTGCATCAAGGACAGCAAGTTCAATGATCGTATGATAGATTATATCCTTTACAAAGACATCAACGGAAAATATGTAACGCTGAATGAACTGGCTCCGAAGAAAGAGTCTCCGGAGCAGCCAGATACCGCCAGCAAGGCTGAAAATACAGAAAATAACTCTGAAGATGCATCCAAGAAGGAACAGACTACTATCTACTATGTCACCGATGAGATCCAGCAAAGTCAGTACATCAACATGTTCAAGGAGGCCGGTATGAACGCCGTCATCCTCAAGCACAATATTGACACTGCATTTGTCACACATGTAGAACGTCAGCGCGAAGATCTGAAATTCCAGCGCATTGATGCCGATGTGACCGAAACCTTCAAAGAGGAAACCTCTGAGGAAGAGCTGAAAGACACCACGGATACTCTGACCGAAGTATTCCGCAAAGCACTGAACAACGATAAACTGGCTGTCAAAGTGGAGAAACTGAAAAACGAAACCACTTCTTCTCTGATGATTCTCTCCGAGGAAAGCCGCCGTATGCAGGACATGATGAAGATGTACGGCATGGCCGGGATGGATCCGTCTATGTTCTGCGGTGCTGAGACACTGGTTCTGAATGCAAATAACAAGCTGGTTCAGTATATTCTCAGTCATAAAGACGGCGAGCACACAGACCTCATCTGTCAGCAGCTTTATGATCTGGCCATGCTGGCACACAAACCGCTGTCACCGGATGAGATGACCAGCTTTATCTCACGCAGCAACGAAATTATGATGCTGCTTGCAAAATAATTTAACCGAAGCAGATTGCGAGATTGCGAATATCTGCTTGATATAGAAAGGGGCAGTATAATGGCCGGAACAAAATGTGAATACTGTGCGAACTATGTATATGATGAAGATTACGAATACTACGTATGTGACATCAATCTTGACGAAGATGAGATGGTTCGTTTCATGACCGACAGTTATTATGACTGTCCCTACTATCGCAACGGTGATGAATACCTGGTCGTGCGCAAACAGCTGTAACAGACAGACGAACAGATTTTCATGTAAACATAAAAAAGAGGAACTGTTTTGAGCTCCCGACGGCTTTCAAAAACAGTTCCTCTTTTTTGAATTTTTTAATTTCCTCTGATCTCCTGTCTCATAAATCCCACATAGGAAAACGAGAACATTACAAGTGTCAGTGCCAGCAGCCCAGTCAGATGCGGCCACACCAGAAGCAGGCTCTGTCCCAGAGACAGATAACCGCTGATTGCACCCACAAGCTGCGACATAGTAACTGCATTCACTGCTCTCACAGACGGATTCAGGATCGTACTGACTGCTTCTGTATACAGATAATACGGAGAAATCCGATTCAGATACAGATTGCAGTTATAATTATTTAATGAATTGTACATTGCATTGTACTGGTTATCAACCGGATAAACCGCGTTTGCAATAATGCTGGCCAGCAGGCTCATAAATATTGCAAAGAAAATCCACAGGGCAATGGATGCCAGCGCTGAAGTTGCTGAATGGCGGCAGCTAACCGAAAACAGGATCGACATTGCCAGCCAGAAACAGATATATACAATGGTATAGATCAGATAAACCAGCACCCGGATCAGCTCCTCCCCAGAGGGAAGAATACCGATCTCCAGGAATCCCGCGGCCCCGATCAGCACTCCCGTACTCAGCACCATAATAGAAATCAGTGAAGCACCGGCCAGGAATTTTCCGATGATAATCGAATCCCTGTAGATGGGCTGCGATACCAGACGGTTCAGCGTCCCGTTGTTACGCTCGCTGTTGATCGCATCAAATCCCAGCATCAGTCCAATAAACGGCCCGATCAGCGCGATAAACGATGCATAAGAAGGAATGGAATTTCCGCTCGTCGTATACATTTTCAGAAAGATAAAGTCACTGCTGCTCTGCAGCGCATCTGACATCCCGGAGACCATTCCGTAAATACTCGCAATTGTAGTAGCAAAAACCAAGATCAGGATAATCACAAACCGCTTGCTTGTAATATGGTCTGACATCTCTTTCCGGTACAGCGCCGCCATACTGTGATATCGCAGTTTATTTCTCTCTTCCAAGTTTTTTTCCGAAGACATGCTTGCTGTCCCTGTCTTTTCCATGTTTCTCACCATCCTGTTCTGCTTTTTCAAAATAACACCGGTAGATCTCATCCAGATCTCCGCCTTTCTGACGTAAATGCAGCAGCGTATAATCATTGCTGCCCAGGAACGCGGTCACTTCTTTCCGCAGATCATGGCTGGACTGTACAATGAACTTATCGCCCTCTTTTTCAATGCCTTTTATGCCGTCCATAGAATTCAGAAAACTTAAAAACCTGTCATCGCACGGATTTGCAGCGATCTCCAGCACATAATGCCCTTCTTTTGCCATCTGCTTTCCCAACTCCGCGATAGGACCGCAGGCAATCAGGCTGCCGGACACAAAAATTCCCACACGGTCACAAATCTGCTGGATCTGGTACAGCTGATGGGAAGAAACCAGCACTGTCCTTCCATCCTCTCTGGCCATTTCACAGATCAGCTGCAGGAACTCTCTCATTCCCTCCGGGTCAAGACCCAGTGTCGGCTCATCCAGAATAATAACCTTGGGATCCTTCATCAGCACATCCGCAATTCCCAGTCTCTGGCGCATACCTTTTGAGTAAGTGCCAGTCTTCTGATCCGCCGCATACGTCATACCTACGCGCTCCAGAAGTTTTTCTATTTTTTGATTAATCGTTTTCTCATCCAGTCCGTTCAGCCTTCCCGTAAACTTCAGATTTTCTCTGCCCGTCATATCAGGATAAAATCCCACGTTATCCGGCAGATATCCCGTAATCCGTTTTACCTGCATGGCATTCCTTGTACAGTCGATGCCATTA
This sequence comes from uncultured Lachnospiraceae bacterium, assembly GCA_934371475.1. Classification (GTDB taxonomy): domain Bacteria; phylum Bacillota; class Clostridia; order Lachnospirales; family Lachnospiraceae; genus Merdiplasma. The sequence goes on along the minus strand of CAKRNX010000156.1, from coordinate 1,411 downwards.
ATCATGGCTGTTCCAAGCGTTGGCTCCGTCAGTCCCAGCAACATCAGGATTGTAGTTGTTTTGCCTGCTCCGTTAGGTCCCAGAAGTCCGAATACCTCCCCTTCCCGGATCGACAGATCCAGATGGTTTACCGCCACTTTGCTGCCATATGCCTTCGTAAGGCCCTGGGTAGAAATGATTGCATTATTTGCCGTCATAATTACCGTCTCCCATATTTACGAATTATCAGCCCCAGTCCGCCGCAGATCACAATGATAATTAGAACTGCGATCACGCCCCAGGTCGTATGATTCTTTACAGATACTCTCAGGTCAACCTCGGAAGACGCCTGATCATTTCTTGCCGTAATTGCCGTCACATAATCACCGATTACCGCATTCTCACTGGGCTGAATATAGGCAGTAATCTCCTTTGTCGCTCCTGCCTCCAGAGTGTCAATGGTAGTTTCATCAAATCTCACATTCCAATCCGTAGAAGCAGAGGAAGTCAACTGGATATTTTCCAGATCCACATTTCCGGTATTCTGAAGACTCAAGGTCACCGGAGTCTCCTCTCCGGCATAGGCACTGGCACTTAGATTTCCGGACGGAGTCGTCAGCGTCATAGTATAACTGCCTGTAATCGTCACCTTCAGCTCCAGGTTCAAAGTCTCGTCCGCCGAGATAGCCGTACAATTAATGGAATAATCGCCTTTTTCTACATTGTCACTGGGAATAACTGCCACTGTCAGACCCTGGCTGGATCCCGCATCAACCGGAACACTCGCTACCTGGCTGCTCTCACCGGATGGAGTAAATGTAACCTGCCATCCCTCCGGTGCTTTTGCCGACAGACTGTATGTGGAAGTAGAAAGTCCGTTGTTGACCAGCGTGGTGCTGAAACTGAAATTTGTACCAGACGCACCCTGCTGTTCCGGATACTCTGCCGTAAAGTTGCCCTGACCGGACTCCTGTTCAGCTACATACACCGTCAGCGGCAATGTAACCGTATTACCGGATCCTCCGTCTGCTTTCAGGTTTATCTGATACGTTCCCTCTTCTGCCTCTTCAGATACCGTCAGCGAATAACTCAGAGCCGGGCTGTCATCTTTTGTCTGACTGCCATAGACATGTACACTGCTCACCTCACTCCCGCTGCCCCTGAAATATCCGCTCCAGCCTTCAGGAAGATTTTCTGCGCTCAGTTCCATGTCTGCCTGTGTATCATCGCTGTTTGTAAAATACAGACTGAATGTTGTGGTCTCCCCAGGCTTTACCGTAATGCCCGGATAATCTGTACACATACTGATCCCGCCGGTAGCCGGGGCCGCACTCGCATACATCGGCATCATTGACGTCCACAGCAGCAGCAATGCTGCTGCCAGCAAAACCATAGGTTTCTTTCTTGATAACTGCAACTTCTCCATCATACA
>CAKRNX010000155.1 GCA_934371475.1 uncultured Lachnospiraceae bacterium | reverse complement strand
CTGTCTGAAAAAGAGTTTTTTTATTCAAATTCGAATTTGACACAGAAACAGATTAAGCTATAATTAGGATATTATATTTGCGCACAGAAATGCAAAGACATTCCTGAAAGTTATGTTTTTTGCAAAAAGAAGAAAGGAACATTCAATATGGAAATGAAAAACAGTACAGTTTATCCGGGAAAAGTAACGGAGCTGCATCTTCATCTGGACGGTTCACTCCGCCCTGCATCCGTAGTGGAGATGGCAGGATGGCAGGGAATTGAGCTGCCAACGCAGGATCTGGGAAAGCTGACCAGAGAATATCTTCAGGTAACAGAAGACTGCCGCAACCTGGAGGAATGTCTCAAACGGTTTGAACTGCCGGTAAGAGTGCTGGGGACACCTGAGGCGATCCGACGGGCGGCATTTGATCTGACAGAAGATCTGGCTCTGGAGAATTATGAGTATGCGGAGATCCGGTATGCACCTCTGTATGCCAATAATACGGGATATACACAGGAAGAGTTCATTCAGGCATCGATCGACGGAATGAAGGAAGCACTGGCCAGATATCCGCAGATGAAGGCGAATCTTCTGCTGTGCTGTATGAGAGGCGATGGCCTGGAAGATAAAAATATGGAGACGATCCGTCAGACTGCCCGATTTCTTGGCAGCGGAGTATGCGGCGCAGATCTGGCCGGAGCAGAGAGTCTTTATCCGACCGAAAATTTTGAAAATGTGTTCGCGCTGGCTAAGAAGCTGGATCTGCCTTATACGATCCATGCCGGGGAAGCAGCAGGACCGGACAGCATCCGTACGGCACTGCGTATGGGAGCCAGAAGAGTTGGGCACGGCGTACATGCGATTGAAGATGAAGCTCTTGTAAGAGAGCTGGCCAGAGACGGCGTCTGCCTGGAGGTCAGCCTTACGAGTAATCTGCAGATCCAGGCATATCCCACGGCAAAAGAACATCCGCTGGGAGCGCTCTACAGAGCCGGTGTACATACCACGATTAATTCGGATAACCGCACACTTTCCAGTGTGACGGCCCGAAGCGAGATTGAAAAAGCAAAAGAGGCGTTTGGACTGACGAATGACGATATTGATGTGATGCAGCAGTATGCGAGAGAGGCAGCATTTGACAGCCTGATTTGAGCAAGTAAAGAAAAGTCCCGGGTTCAGCTGCGAAAAACGGGCAATACTCTGCTGCAGGCGAAGAAGTTATCCATTACAGTGCTGTAAGCAGCAGGGCAGGACTTTTAGATGACAAAGGAGAGAAGACATGACGCAGATTGATCTGATTACCGGTTTCCTCGGATCAGGCAAGACTACATTTATCAAAAAATATGCGGCCTGGCTGATAGAAAAAGGATACCGGATCGGGATCCTGGAGAATGATCTGGGAGCGGTAAATGTTGATATGATGCTTTTGAACAGTCTGGAGGGAGATCAGTGCGAACTGGAAATGATTTCCGGGGGCTGTGATCAGGAGACGCACAGGCGGCGCTTTCGCACCAAGCTGATTGCCATGGGCATGTGCGGCTATGACAGAGTGCTGATTGAACCTTCCGGTGTCTTCGATATGGATGAATTTTTTGATCTTCTCCATGACGAGCCGCTGGATCAGTGGTATACGATCGGAAATGTGATTGCGATTGCCGATGCGGGGCTGGAGGATGTGCTGTCGGACGAAGTGGATTATGTGCTGGCTTCGGAGGCTGCCTGCGCAGGCAGGATTGTGCTGAGCCGGACGAAGGAAGTAACGCCTCAGAAGGCTGCCAGGACTGTGAAACATATCGAGCAGGCGCTGCAGAAGATCAAATGCGGCAGAAGCCTGGAAGGGGCTGTAGTGAGCAGAGACTGGGATACATTTACGGATGCAGATTTTGAGGAGCTGTCTTCCTGCGGTTATGTGAATGCAAGCTATGTCAAGAGGGATATTTCCAGAGAGAGCGGATTTGAGTCAAAGTTTTTCCTGCATGTGCAGCTTGGGCAGAAGGAGCTGGAGCGGCAGATCAGAAAGCTGGTGAAAGATCCCGCCTGCGGTACGGTGTTCCGGATCAAGGGATTTTTCCGGAATGAGAACGGCGGCTGGATGGAACTGAACGCCACAAAGGAACAGATGGAGATCAGACCGTCATCGGCAGGCCAGGAAGTGCTGATTGCAGTGGGAGAAGGGCTGCATCAGGAGGCAATGGAGCGCTATCTGTACTAAACAGCGGGAAGAATGCACAGCTCACAGCAAGAATGTCAGGGCATTTTAAAACTGCTTGTGTTGGGGCAAAGTCATTATTGCTGCAGATGATGTGAGCAGAAATCCCAGGTTGCGAAAATTTAATGACAATGATATACTATTTTGGATGTTGTTTGCCAGAAAACGCGCCGGAACGTATCCAGAAGGCAGTCCTGGCGTGCAGGAGGAGGACAGTGTCCGCCTTATGATAAATTGCAGGGAAAGTGTATAAAGGAGCAAAGAAATGAAAAAATTAGAAGAGTATGTGAGAAGTATTCCTGATTTTCCGGAACCGGGTATTATTTTCAGAGATGTGACCAGTGTGCTTCAGGATGCGGACGGACTGCATCTGGCGATTGAAGGGATCCTTGATAAAGTGGGAGATCCCGATGATTTTGATGTAGTGGTGGGTACTGAGTCCAGAGGTTTTATTTTTGGTATGCCGGTGGCGTATGAGCTGCATAAGCCGTTTGTGATGGTACGGAAAAAGGGAAAACTGCCCTGCGAGACTATTTCCAGAGAATATGACTTGGAGTACGGGACAGCCACCATTGAGATGCACAAGGATTCAATCAAACCGGGACAGAGAGTGGTTGTGATTGACGATCTGATCGCCACAGGCGGCACGATTGAAGCGGCAATCAAACTGATTGAGGAACTGGGCGGCAAGGTAGTAAAGGTAGTATTTCTGATGGAGCTGGCAGGGCTGAAAGGCCGTGACAAGCTGAAAGATTACGACGTAGAATCAGTGATCCGCTACGAGGGAAACTGATCAGACAGTGATGGTTTCGGACAGGATCTGTAAAACAGCAGCAGGGCTCAACTGACTGCCACGAGATTTCGGCAGCGGGACAGCCGTAAGTGATTCATAGAACAGTCATTTTATTAAAGATAGAAACGGTGAAGCTTATGCCAAATGCGGAAGAAAAGAAGCAGAATGAGATTGAGGAAATTAAAAAAGCAGATGCAAGCGTAAAGGCCATGAAAGATTTTACCAGTCCGGAGGAACTGTATCAGGAACTGATCAGCAGCGTGACAAAATATCATCCTTCTGACGATATTTCCATGATTGAAAAGGCCTACCATGTGGCTTATGAGGCCCACAAAGACCAGAGGCGCAAATCAGGGGAGCCTTACATCATTCATCCGCTTTGCGTGGCCATTATTCTGGCAGATCTGGAGCTGGATAAAGAGACGATTGTCGCCGGTCTGCTTCATGATGTGGTGGAAGATACGATTATGACTTCGGAACAGCTTCGGGAGGAGTTCGGAGCTGAGGTGGAGCTGATTGTGGACGGTGTCACAAAGCTGGGACAGCTGAATTACTCTGCGGACAAAGTAGAGGTGCAGGCAGAGAACCTGCGGAAAATGTTCCTGGCCATGGCCAAGGATATCCGGGTCATCCTGGTAAAACTGGCGGATCGTCTGCACAATATGCGGACTGCCAAGTACTGGTCGCCTGCGAAGCAGAAAGAGAAGGCCAGGGAGACGATGGATATCTATGCCCCCATTGCCCAGAGACTTGGTATTTCCAAAATCAAGGTGGAGCTGGACGATCTGTCCCTGAAATATCTGGAGCCGGAGGTCTACTATGATCTTGTGGAGAAGATCGCGCTCAAAAAAGGAGAACGCCAGGCGTTTGTACAGCATATTGTAGAGGATGTTAAACGGAAGGGCCAAGCATTTCTTCAGCATTTACAAAAAAATGGTCAATCAGCAGAAAACGCTGGATCAGATCTATGATCTGTTTGCAGTTCGTATCATTGTAGATACCGTGAAGGACTGCTATGCGGCGCTGGGCGTAATCCATGAGATGTACAAGCCCATTCCGGGGCGTTTCAAAGATTATATCGCCATGCCCAAGCAGAATATGTATCAGTCCCTGCATACGACGCTGATCGGACCGAACGGTTCACCGTTTGAGATACAGATCCGTACATTTGAGATGCACCGGGTGGCAGAGTACGGTATTGCAGCTCACTGGAAATACAAAGAAGCTTCCGACGGCAAAAAGCCGAGACCTGAGCAGGAGGAAGAAAAGCTGACCTGGCTGCGCCAGATTCTGGAGTGGCAGCGGGATATGTCCGATAACAGGGAGTTCATGAGCCTGCTCAAGAGCGACCTGGATCTGTTTAATGAGAGTGTATACTGCTTCACGCCGGAGGGAGATGTTAAGAATCTTCCCAATGGATCAACACCTATCGATTTTGCCTACAGTATTCACAGCGCCGTGGGCAATAGGATGATCGGTGCCAGAGTCAACGGCAAGCTTGTGACGATTGATTACAAGATACAGAACGGGGACCGGATTGAGATCATTACTTCTCAGAATTCCAAGGGTCCGAGCCGTGACTGGCTGAAAATTGTCAAGAGTACCCAGGCAAAAAATAAAATCAGTCAGTGGTTCAAGAAAGAACGCAAAGAGGACAATATTGTACGCGGAAAAGAACTGCTGCAAAATTACTGCAAAGCCAAGGGGCTGGCGCTCCCGGATCTGATGAAACCGGACTATACGGCCAGTGTGATCCGCAAATATGGCTTTAAAGACTGGGATTCTGTGATGGCCGCGGTAGGGCACGGCGGTCTGAAAGAGGGGCAGATTGTCAACAAGCTCCTCGAAGGTTATGAGAAAGATCACAAACGGCACATCACGGATGAGCAGATCATGAGTGAAGCGCAGAATTCCAAAGAAAAAATGCGCATTACCAAGTCGAAGAGCGGAATCACTGTGAAGGGGATTGATGATGTGGCTGTCCGCTTTTCCAAATGCTGCAGTCCGGTGCCGGGAGATGAGATTGTGGGATTTGTGACCAGGGGGCGTGGTGTGTCGATCCACCGGACAGACTGTATCAATATCGTGAGTCTGCCTGAAAGTGAGAGAGCGCGTCTGATAGACGCGGAATGGCAGACGGATGATGATCATGAGCAGGGGCTTTATATGGCAGAGATCAGGATTTTTGCCAACAATAGAACCGGACTTCTGGTGGATATTACCAAGATTTTTACGGAGCGAAAGATTGATGTCAATTCGGTCAACTGTCGTACCAGCAAGCAGGGACTGGCCACGATCAGCATGGAGTTCCAGGTGCCCGGCAAGGCAACCCTGAATTATCTGATCGATAAGATCAGGCAGGTGGAGAGTGTGATTGATATTGAGAGAAGTAC
>CAKRNX010000154.1 GCA_934371475.1 uncultured Lachnospiraceae bacterium | reverse complement strand
CCCTTCTGCATTAAACAACTTCAGAGTATTCATTCCCTGCATAGTATCAATATACTGCGCATTCAACACTGCATAATTTTTCCAGTAGCCAATGCATGAGACCGTATAATAGCGCATAAAAATATGCGGCATCAAAATTGCCAGTGTTGTCGAAATCAAAACAATCGCACCGCATACCGGCTCATTTGCAAAAATATAAATAACCATCGGAAGTACAGAAAAGAACACAATGAACACCTGCGGAATATAAGACACAAAATAAGGTTCAATATATTCAATCCCATCGGTCACCAGAGACTGAAATCGTCCAGAACGCTTGTCTGCCTGATACTCCGGTCCAAGCTCAAGAAGCTTTCCAACAAGCATCTCTCTCAGAACCGTTTTTATTTTTCCTCCGATCTGTTTTGTGTAACCCTCCTGATATTTTGTCAGAAATGCCCTGAATATAATACATACGATTACAATTCCATACCATAGCAGGCATTTTTCCATGTCCGCCCGGGCAAATACTGCCCCTACTCCCTGCGCAAGCGCAATTGCCTGAAATACATACGAAGCAGTTACAAGCAGCCCCTGCAGAATTTTGCAGACAATCTCTTTCGTAATATATCTGGCATATTTTGCTACCTTCAGATAATCCAGGAAACTTACATGAATATCATAAAATTCTGTTGTACTTTTTCTTTCCATATTTCTCCGCCCGTTTTCTTTTTTACACTTCTTAGCTTCCCGTTTTCACGGCTCCAGCACAGAATCCAGCAACAGTTTCGTATAATTACACTGAGGAGCAGCCAGGATCTGCCCTGTCTCTCCCTGCTCCACGCACTCGCCGTCCAACATGACTATCATCCGATCACAGAGGCTTCCAACCAGAGCAATGTCATGGGAGACAAATACGACCGCTATATCCAGTTCTTTTGCAAGCCCACGGATCAGTTTTGCAATTCTGTCCTGAACGATCACATCCAACGCACTCGTAATCTCATCGCACAGCAGCAGATCTGGATTCGTCATAACCGCTCTGGCAATAGCTGCCCTCTGACACTGTCCTCCGCTTACCTCTCCCGGATGACGAAGTGCCAGTTCTTCCTTCAGACCAACCTTATCCATATAGAAGCCGATAATTCTCATCTGTTCCTTTTTATCAGAAATCCCGGACAGAAATTTCAGGTTTTCCCGCATGGAAGCCGCCATCCTTCTCCGCGGATTAAAGGATTCTGCGGCATTCTGAAAGACCATCTGCATCTGCCTGTATCTTTCTTTCCGGTTTTTCCGGCATACCGGTTTCAGTTTCGCTCCATTCAGATAAATCTCACCCGCATCCGGTGTTTCCACTCCGGCAATCTGCTTCAGAAGCGTACTTTTCCCGCATCCGCTCTCCCCCACAATCCCTAAGATTTCTCCCTTTTCCAGAGAAAAGCTGATGTCTTTTAACGCAGGAATCACTATCCCATTCTTGCGATACGTCCGTGTTATATTTTTTACCTCTAAAACTGTCATTCCCTTTCCTCCAGCTTCTGCCATCTTCCAAGCCTTGGCACTGCTGCCAGAAGCTCCCTCGTATAGGGATGCACCGGATTCTTCAGCAATATCTGAGTCTGCTCACATTCAACGATCTTTCCCTCATACATGACAGCGATTCTGTCACACATTCTGGCAGCTACTCCCATATTGTGGGTGATCAGGATCATGCTGTTCTTCATTTTATGGTGAAGCTCCAGCAGCTCCTCCACAATCTGCTTCTGAACTGTCACATCCAGCGCACTGGTCGGTTCATCTGCCAGAAACAGCTTCGGATTCAACAGAATTGCCATGGCAATCCCAACTCTCTGATTCATTCCACCGCTCAATTCATATGGACAGCTTTCTAAAATCCGCTCCCTGTCCTTTAAATTTACTCTTTCCAGAGTCTTCATAATCTGTTTGATGGAACTTTCCCTGTCCCACAATGCATGGCTCTTCAGCGTCTCTGTAAACTGCTTTTTATACGTGCGGATTGGATGAAACGATGAGGAAGAGTTCTGGAATACCATGCTTATGTCCTTTCCATACAGCTCCTTCCGCTCTCTGTCCGAAAGCCCAAAGAGATCTCTCCCCTGAAAAACAGCCTGTCCATCAAAAATACGTACGCCATACTCTTTGGGGTTGATCAGTGCCTTCAGCAGGGTACTTTTTCCGCATCCGCTTTCTCCGACAATTCCAAGTACTTCATTTTCTGCAAGTTCAAAGGATACTCCATCCACGATCACCTGATCCTCATATCCGGCCTTCAAATCTGTCACTTCCAACAGTCTGTCACTCATTTTGTCCCTCCACATCCAACAGATCACGGGCAGCATCTCCCAGAAGATTAAAGATTGTCACTGTCAGGACAATCGCAGCGCCTGGGAAAAGCACCGCCCATGGCGTAAGCTGAATAAAGGCCCGTGCCTCATTGATCATGCTTCCCCATTCTGCTTTCGGTGCCTGTACTCCAAGCCCCAGGAAAGAAAGTCCTGCAAAGCCCATCATCATAGAACCGATTTTTGAAGTTGCATTTACCACCAGCGTACCGATGATATTCGGCAGTATATGAAACACCATGATATGCAGATCCGGGCATCCTCCCATTTGGGCCGCACTGACATATGCTTCCTTTTTCTGTATCAGAACCTGACTTTTCGCAAGTCTTGCATACGTAGTCCATCCGGCGAACCCAAGCGCAACCATGGCATTCCACATACTCCCGCCCAGCATTCCAGCCACTGCGATGGCAAGAACCATCTCCGGCAATGCCATAAGGATGTCTGCCAACCGCATGACAAGGCTGTCAAATATCCCTCCATAGTAACCGCAAAAAATGCCGATTACCGTTCCAATCAGAAATGTAACTGCAACCAGAAATACCGCGCTGAAAATACTGGTCCGTGCACCTGCCAGAACACGGCTGAAGATACAACGTCCCAGCTTATCCGTTCCAAACGGATACTGCGCACAGGGCGCCGCTTTCATCGCCGCCGGATTTGTCGCATACGGATCATTCGGTGCAAAATACGGTGCGATGACTGCAAAAAGAACCAGAAGCGCCGCCAGCGCAAGAAACAGAAAAAATCTCCGCTTTACTTTTTTTCTCATTCTCATATGATTAATTATCCTTCTTTATCCTTGGATCAAGAAAATGGTAACTGAGGTCTGTTATCAGGTTCACTATCACATAAATGGTTCCAAATATAAGGACAAATCCCTGCACGACCGGATAATCCCTCGCTGTGATAGAATCCATTACCAGCTTTCCGATTCCCTGCCACCCGAAAATAGTTTCTATTACGACACTTCCTGCCATCATGGAACCAAGTGACAGTCCTGCCAGCGTAACAATGGAAACAAGAACACTTCTTAATACGTTCCGGTAAAGAATATATCTCTCCTTGACGCCCCTTGAACGAAGACCATGTACATAATCTCTTCCCATCTGATCCAGCACTTCTGCGCGGACCTGACGGGTAAAGCGTGAAATAACCGGAACTGCAAGTGCAATCGCCGGAAGCACCATTTCTTTTAATCCATTCCTTTTCGCCACAACCGGAAACAGCTTCAGCTTTACGCAGAAAAAATACATAAGCAGTACGGCAAGAAGGAAGCTTGGAATACTGTTTCCCACAAAACTGATAAAGCGGATCAGGTAATCGATGATTTTATTCTGGTGTACCGCACTGTATATACCAAACGGGATTGCAAGCAGCATCGCAAAAAGCATACTTGTCCCGCCCAGAATGGCAGTATTTTTCAGTGCACGAAATAATTTATCTGCAACCGGAAGGCCATCCCGGTAACACGTTCCAAAATCTCCATGCAAAATACCCACAAGCCAATCCGCATACTGCTGCCAGAATGGGCGATTCAGCCCCATCTCTTCCCTCATCTGTTCCAACAGTTCATCCGTAATCATTGCTTCCATGGAAACCAGCTTTTTCTGTGCCGGATCCCCAGGTGAAATATACAGAAGCAGAAACGTCAGAATACTCAGTCCAAGCAGAATTGGAATCAGCTGCAGTACTCTTTTTAAAATATATTTTTTCATTTTGTCCTTTCTTACCTGCAAAAGGAGCTGTTCTACAAATACAGCCGCAATTCTGGTCTCTGTTCAGATCCATTTGCAACTGAATGTAAAACAGCCCCTGTTTCATTGTAGGCAACAGTTATTCTATCGTTGTATCTGCGTCGATGCCATAAAAATCAAATGGCGATGTCTCCGCATATCCGGTAACGCCCTTTTTCAGGACCGTGATTTTATTGAATAATGCGATAAACCCATATGCATTCTGATCGATCAGCTTCTGGACAATCTGATTGGAAATTTCCGCTCTCTTATTTACATCTGCTTCATGCTTTAAGCTTTCCAGTAAAGAGCTACATTCTTCATCCTGAAATCCGCCGATGGTATAAAATCCATTTACAAGCCCGGAAAGGAAATATTCCGGATCACCGGTCATATCAGCGATCGAACAATACAGGGCAATATCAAAATCACCTGTCGACATATACGTCGCATCCGGATCTTCTTCACAGGTAAGGGATGCCTGAACTCCAATATTTTTCAATTGTTCCTGCATCAGCGTAGCCAGTGTATCCAGAGAACGTGACGCATAGTAAGCGATATTCAATGACAGGACAGCTCCATCCTTCTCATAGTATCCGTCACCATTCAACGTATATCCCTCTTCCTCAATCAGCGCTTTTGCTTTTTCCGTATCAACCGCAGGTTTTGTTACCTGTCCATACTGCACCGTCGAACTGAAAGGTCCTACCGTCGCCGTTACCGTTCCGCCCAGGTATTCCTCCATTGCATTTGCATCCACAGTCAGATTGATCGCCTCGCGAAGCTTTTCGCTCAGCCTGTTTTCATTCAAAATATAGAACTGAAGTCGTTTTGCCGGAAGCGTGACTACATTGTAGGTATCTGGATCTGCCTCATAAATTTCCTTTGCTGCGGCTGTTACCCCTGTATATGCATCGATTTCTCCGTTCTGCATCGCCATCAGCTTTGTATCGTCATCCTGCATATAGTAGAAATCAACATGATCCATTTTGACCTCACCGTCCCAGTAGTTTTCATTTTTAGAGACGGATACCACATTGCCAGGCTCGAAATTTTCAATTACAAATGGTCCTGTCGCCACAAGTTCCTTGGTAAAATCAGTCGTTGCATCCAGGTCCGCAATCGCATATCCCGGAGACGCCAGGGTATTTAACAGCGTTGGATATTCATCACCACAATCAATCTTAATGGTGTGGTCATCCACTACATCAAATTTAAAATCATTTATAAAATTTGCTTTCGCATTGATTTCAGCGCTGCGCTGCAGATTTCGGATTACCATTTCCGGAGTCACCGGATTCCCATTTGAAAATTTAATTCCGTCCTTCAGCGTAATCGTCCAGATATTTCCCTCCATAACACCGGACTCGGCAAGGCATGGCTGGA
>CAKRNX010000153.1 GCA_934371475.1 uncultured Lachnospiraceae bacterium | reverse complement strand
TGGTCCACGGGGTGTGCGAAGCACACTTTTGTTGCTTCACAGGAAATTGCGTCCTGTGAAACAAAAAGCCTCCGGCAGCATGCGCAGCTCGCAGAGAAGAAACGTGTTGCTAACGCAACCTGCTCGCGCGCGGAACAAAAGTTGTGCTGCCAAGGCAGTGGTCCACGGGGTGTGCGAAGCACACTTTTGTTGCTTCACAGGAAATTGCGTCCTGTGAAACAAAAAGCCTCCGGCAAGATGCGATGCTCTGAAAATTGCAGCGCAGCATTACGGTTTGCAGGAGAATCGGAACGAAAAAATAGGATGGGAGAAGTAAATGTTTTCAGATAATCAGAGGATTACAGCGGCACAGATGAAACTGCTGCTGATCACAGACTGGGCAGGGAAAATGATGCTGGTAGTTCCGGGAATGCTTGGACACATCGGGGCGAGAAATGCGGTGCTTGCGGCGGCAGCAGGCACGCTGCTGGCGGCAGGGGCAGCCCGGGGATTCGGAAGCATCAGAATCGGAAAAAGTCGGGATTATTACAGCCTTCTGCAGATGCATCTGGGAACTTTGGGGGCGGCGGCAGTCTATCTGGTCTATGGAATTTATTTGACAGGACATACCGGGCTGATGCTGTATCTGAGCGGGCAGGTTACAGGAAATTATCTGCTGCCGGGGATCGCGCCTGCCGTAACGGCAGTGATACCGGCAGTGCTTGGGACCTGGATTGCCGCGGAGGGTATCGAAGTGCGGGGAAGGGTCAGCGAGCTGACAGGACGGATCATCTGGGTGCTGGTGTTTTTGCTGCTGTTTCTGGCCATGCGCGGGATCCGACCGGAACTGCTGGAATATTCCGGCGGTGTGCCGGATATGCAGGCGCTGACCGGCACACTGTCAGTTGCCGCAGTTTTTGGGACGCTGTCGGTGCTTCCTCTGGTATCTTCCCGGATTGAAAGTCCCAGAAAGATGGGGCGAAAAGCGGCGGAAGCAGTAGTGCTGACAGGAATCCTGCTGCTGCTGGCGCTGCTGGCAGGATACGGGATCCTCGGAAGCAGAGGAATGGAGCGGCAGAAGTGGCCTGTCATAGCGGTGACAAACAGCGCCAGTCTGAGCGGCCTGTTTTTGCAGAGGTGGGATATCGCCCTGACGGCTCTTCTGGAATTTGCATTATTTCTTTCCATTGGGGGAGGAATTTATTACAGCGGGCTGATAGGCAGTGCATGGAGAAAAATAAATCGAAAAGTATCGATCTGTATTACGGCCGTCGTTTCATGGATGCTGGCGGCTGCGATGGAACGCTCAGAGGCAGTGCTGGTATGGACGGGACGGGTTGTCTGGTGTGGATGTGTCCCGGCACTGACGCTGTCGGCGCTGGTAATACTGATGCTGCAGGGAAAAGGTCACAGGAATGAAAAAAAGGAAAATAAACAGGACAGGAACAAGAGACAGAAAAGTATAATTCAAAGTAATCAATACGAAAATAACAGAAAAAAAGAACGGAAAAGAAAAAAATCACAGAAGAAAAGAGCAGCGGAGATTGCCTGCGTGATAGGATTGATTACTGCCGGCATCCTGCTGACAGGCTGTACTGCGATAGACCTCGAGGATCGGAAATTTCCTCTGGCACTGGAATTAAGCACACGGGAGGACAGGATTGTGCTGGCATGCGCATGGCCGGGGCTGGAGCAGTCGGGGAAACAGGATGAGGAGGACGCAGATAACAGCCGGGAGGACGAGAAGAATATTGACGGAAATATAACAAGGGTTGAAGCAGACAGTATAGAAGAAGCAGTGCAGAAAATACAGAAACTGCAGGAAAAGTACGTAGATTACAGTCAGGTAAAGGCAATTCTGTGGGATGCGAGTTTGGCTGCGAACAGCGGGCTGGAGCAGCCAGTGCTGGAATGGCTGGAGCAGATGCCGGCTTTTGCGGGAAATATCCTGATTATTCCTGTAGACGACGGAGAACTGACGCTGGAGCAGGTGCAGGAGAGGGCCGGAGGACAGGCGGGAACCTACCTTGAAAATCTTTGTCGGAATAATACAGAGTACCGGGACAGCGTGCGGACGCTGACAGAGGTTTTGTATATGAAATGAAAAATGAAAGCTATCAATGCAGAAATATGTGCAAAATCTAACAAAAAACGGTGGAGAAGGGCAGATAAAAAGATATGTAATAAAACAAAATAGACAAATGAATAAGAAAAAAATAAGATAAAAAAAGCAAAATAACGATATAAGGGTTAATGAAAAAGAATGGAGCATTACAGGATTGACTAAAAAATAACGATGTGATATGATTGACACTGAGAAAAAGGATAAGAACTGAAGGGCAAGACTGATCTTTCAGGTTTAGGAGAAAGGGGTAACTATCATGGCTAACAAAATTACAATTATCGGTGCAGGTTCTGTAGGTGCAACCATTGCATACACACTTTCACAGGAGACACTGGCAACAGAGCTGGTTCTTATTGATATTAACCAGAAAAAAGCTGACGGAGAGGTAATGGATATTATGCAGGGTGCTGCTTTCCGTGATCCGATTACCGTGACATCCGGAGATTATGATGCTGCCAAAGATTCCGATATCGTAATTGTAACATCCGGTATGGCAAGAAAACCGGGTCAGACAAGACTGGATCTGACAAAAATCAATGCCGGCATTGCGAAAGACATCGCACAGAAGGTTGCCAAAGAGGCTCCCAACGCAATTTATATCATTGTTAGTAACCCGGTAGATATCCTGACATATATCTTTATCCGTGAATCCGGTATTCCGGAAAACCATATCTTTGGTTCCGGTACTTCACTGGATACTGCAAGACTGCGTGCTCTGCTGGCCGAAGAGTGCGGCATTTCTGCAAAGAATGTACACGCAAGCATCTACGGTGAGCACGGAGATACTTCTTTCGTTCCGTGGTCCTATGCTCAGATTGCAGGCATTCCTGTAGAAGAGTATTATGAGAAATACAGCATAAATAAAGACACCATCAAATTCGACGGAGACCGCATCACCGAGTATGTACGTACTTCCGGCGGCGTAGTAATTGCAAACAAAGGCGCTACCTTCTATGCAATCGCTCTGTCTGTAGTACGTCTGTGCAAACTGGTTCTGAGTGCGCAGAACTCTATTACTACTGTTTCTACTATGTTCCACGGTGAGTACGGCATTGACGATGTGTGCCTGAGCGTGGCTACTATCATCGGACCGAATGGCGTACAGGGCAAGCTGAATGTGCCGCTGACCGACAAGGAAGTAGAACAGCTGCAGATCAGTGCAAAAGCTCTGAAAGATATGATCGCACAGATCTGATTTTGCAAACTTTTGTAAGACAGGCGGTTATACAACGACTAATCCATATGATAAACGAAGCCCTTGGCTGTGGGTATAAAACTCATAGCTCAGGGCTTTTTGCTGTCTTTGTTGATCAGGCCTGAATTTGAGTTATAACAAATAAAAAAATTGTGAAAAAGTGACAGTATTTTTTGACATTTCCCCCTTCCTTTGATAAACTTATTGCAAATGGAGTAAGTACAGAGGAAACAGGAAATGGAAAACAGATGCGTACTTTTGATCCCTGCCTTGAATCCTCCGGAATATCTGAATGAATATCTGGAGCTGCTGAAGAGGCGGGGATTTTTTTCTGTCATTATTGTGGATGATGGCAGCCGGGCGGAATGCCGGGATATATTTGAAAAAGCAGAGCGACAGGGCTGTATTGTACTGCATCATCAGGAGCGCCGGGGAAAGGGAGCTGCCTTAAAGACCGGGATGAGCTGCTATCTGGAGCGTTTTTCGGGAAAGACGGACGGCATTGTCACGGTGAATTCTGACGGCAGTGACAGCCCGGAGGATATTGGGAAGGTAGCGCAGGCACTTGGCGATGTGAATAAGATGCGGACCAATTCGCTTGTGCTGGGAGTGAGGGATCTGAACAGTCCGGCTCTTTCCGGAGCGCGCAGAGTGGGCAATAAGATCAGCAGGATGATTTACCGTCTCCTGATGAATATCCGTCTGCAGGATACGCTGACCGGGCTGCGGGGGATCCCGGATGCCGGAATTACAGAGTGTACATTGCTGCCGGGAAACGGATATGAGTATGAGACAGCCATGCTGATTGCGTGGGAACATAAGGGGTATATAGAAGTGCCGGCGAGTACACAGAAGTCTTCATCAGGGGCGGAGGCTCACTATCGGCCTGTGAGAGATACGTTTCAGATTTACCTTGTGATCTTTCATAAGTTTCTGATGTTTGCGATGGTATCACTGAGCGTTTCGGCGCTGGATGTGTTTCTGTTCTGGCTGTTTACGGAACATTTCCTGGAGGGCCGAACAGCGTATCCGATTATCTGGGGTACGATTATCGCGCGTGTGATTTCAGCCAGCATCAATTATGTGATGAACCGCAGACTGGTATTTCAGAGTAATGAGGATCGAAGGAAGTCGGCCAGCATGTTTGTGGTGTTGAGTATCGTGCAGTGTATGCTGTCGGCAGTCCTGGTACATGCGCTGGAGTTCTTCTCTTCTGCTGATCCTGTGGGGCTCAAGATTATTGTGGATGTGGGGCTGTTCTTTGCAAATTATAAAGTACAGCATATGTTTATTTTCAAAAAAGAAGAATAGAAATAAGAATAACGGCAGCATCAGAAATACCATACCGCTAAAACACGGTCGACTACCCTCGCTTCACTTCTGTTTTATCGCGCCCGTACATCGTTCGCGATAGAAGCGTTTGCTCCTAGTACGGGCGCAAAAATCGTGAAGCTCGGTCGTCTCCCTATCGTTTTATCCGGTATGGTATTTTCTGTTTGCTGCCTGCGTTAAGTTTGTTTCAACTCGCTTATTCTTTGATTTTCCCTGCGATGAAAACACTGGTGGGTCCGTCGGCACCTCCGATGATAGAGATAGCGGCGGCATCCTGCTCGGATTCGCTTTCTGAGTCGGTTTCTTCCCCGGAGTCCGCAGCTGCGCTGTCATTTCCTGTCGTGTCGTCAGTCAGGGTACGTCCCAGGATCATGGAGGCCAGATGGGACGACACTTCTTCAGCTGTGAGGATACGGATGGTATCAATCACATTGTCATCATCACGGGTGATGTAAAGATAGAGCACTCCGTTGGGATTGGAGTAAAGCATACCATCTTCATCCAGCAGAATATTGATGGTCTGGCTGTTGTACATCCAGCTGTCAGTTTCTTCATCGCGGGAGAGTCCGTAGGGAAGATATTCTTCAAGCCAGCTGCCGCCCAGGCTGACGGTCATTGCCTGCTCGTCGTCTGTCAGTGCAGGCGGCTGGAAAATGTACGAGATGGACTGACCGTTTGTGCCATACCAGATACTGAGCCCGTCAGCATCAAAAGTATCTTCAAATAAATACACTTCTGTTTCAGTCTCGTCTGTTATGGTGTCCTCAGAAGCAGCGGCAGTTTCAGATGCAGAATGAGCTGGTGCCGTTTCGGTATTCTGCTCATCAGAAGTTACTTTTTTGGATGAATGACCTGTCGCCGTTTCATTCTGAGAAGAGGCAGCCTGATCTGTGGAGGTACCC
>CAKRNX010000152.1 GCA_934371475.1 uncultured Lachnospiraceae bacterium | reverse complement strand
TGCCCGGACTGCCGAAGGTGCCGGCTGCAGAGCGGATCGATGTAGACGAGACAGGAAAGATTTCCGGACTGTTCTAAATAATAAAACTGGCCGCGGGCATGGACAGAGCAGATTGCAGTCTGTGCCTGCGTTTAGATAAGATGGTTTTGAAAAATGTGATGAGCGGGTGAAGATTATGTATGAAAATGATATTGTAACAGTCAGCACGACTGCGAAAAACAAAGCAGCATTCATGGATAAAAATATGCTGGGATTTTTCCTGATGTCCATGATGGCCGGCATTTATATTGCAATGGGAAGCATCCTGATGGGAGTCGTCGGCGGCGTATTTACCGGCGGCGGGGCATATGCAACCAAGCTGGCCTGCGGTATCGTATTTTCCGTGGGGCTGTGCATGGTAACCATGGCAGGATCCGAGCTGTTTACCGGCAACAATTTTGTGATGTCTGTAGGTGGAATGAGCGGTGTGGTAGCTTGGGGAAAGATTGTGAAGTACTGGGTGATCTGCTGGATCGGCAATCTGGCAGGATCCGTATTGTCAGCGGTGATTTTTACGATGACAGGGATTCCCGGAAGCGGAGATATCGGAGCATTTTTCTCCAGCACGGCAGCAGCCAAGATGGCAGGAACTCCGATGAACCTGTTCTCAAAAGCAATCCTCTGCAATATCTGTGTCTGTGTTGCAATCTGGTGCGGAGCAAGATTAAAGAGCGAAGGTGCCAAACTGGTTATGTGTTTCTGCTGCGTGACTACTTTTGTAACCTGTGGATTTGAGCACAGCATTGCCAATATGACTTTTTTAAGCATTGGCCTGATGAATCCGAACGGAGCCGCAGTCAGCCTGATGGGCATGATCTATAATCTGGTAATTGTAACTCTGGGAAATATGGTGGGCGGAATTGTGTTTGTAGCACTGCCTTACTATCTGACCGGAAAAGCGAAAAATAAATAAAATCATGCGTAAATGTATGGGAACTGGAAAATGTTTCGAGGCTGTTGAAAATAGCCTATAAAAAAATAATACATAAAACCCGGAACTGTTTTGAACCTTAAATATCTTCAAAGCAATTCCGGTTTTTTGTTTCGCAGGATTAAGGGGTCAGGGCCCGCATATCGGATGTGGGATGACTCCCGCCTCGCAGCAGGAATTGCCGGGGCATTCCTGAGGCTATATTTCTTCTTCATGGACAGCAGCACGCTCCAGCGCCAGTGAAATGGCATTAAGAAGCAGCTGTGAAGTATATTTACTGCTTTCACTGCAGGTAATGCCTTCTAGGGATTGTGTGCGGCAGATTTGGGCTGCCAGGTCATCCATGGAAGGAGAGGCCAGAGGATACATGGCGGTAGCAGTTTCTCCGAGATTGATTAAGTGGATTGCATTGATATGCGATTCGTCTACAATTACCTCTACTTCGGCGGGGGAAGCGCCGAGCATGACAGGGACAGTATAGATGCCGGCTCTGTAGCGGGCTGCCCGGGTGGCAGGATCCGGCTGCTTTTCGGAAGGCTGGCCGGCAGAGGACACAGATGCATCAGAGGAAGTGCGGGACCCGGGGGCAAACATGACAATCAGAAGAAATGCCAGCACAATCAGCAGTGCGAGAAAAATTCCAGTGTAGACAATTTCCCGCATTTTAATAACCAAAATTTTTGTTTTTGAACTCATGGGCACCTCTTTTTAGAAGCTGTTTTTACAGTGTATGAGGCAGAGATACGGCATATGCAGAAGAAATAAGGGAAGACGCTCAGTATGCCCTGCCGGGACTTTGTTTCACAGGAAATTGCGTCCTGTGAAAGAAAAAGCCTCCGGCGGGGCACACATTGTCCGGTGGACAATGGCTTTGCGCCGACCGAAACAGAGTGTAGACTGCGCAGCTCGCAGAGAAGAAGCCTGCTCGCGCGCGGAACAAAAGCTGTGCTGCCAAAATTGCAGCCCGCGAGGTGTGAGGCACACTCTTGTTCTTTCACAGGAAATTGCGTCCTGTGAAATAAAAGCCTCCGGCATGATGCGCAGCTCGCAGAGAAGAAGTCTGCTCGCGCGCGGAACAAAAGCTGTGCTGCCAAAGTTGCAGCCCGCGGGGGGTGTGAGGCACACTTTTGTTCTGCGGGTAAAATTTCCCACAGCAGGAATGTCGGGTATTCTTAAACAGAAAGCCTATTTCGAATACGCTCCGGCGTTGCAGCATCAGAAGAAAAATGGTATGATGAAGAAAAATTAGGATGCATTAGATGTGAGGCAGCGTCATCTCTGTTTAGGCAGTGAGGAACAGGTTGCTCCCGGAGCCGGGAGCTGGCTCTCCATCTGGTATAACTTTGGTATTTTTAACCGAAGCAAGTAGCAAGGCGGATTGCGAATATCCGCTTGACTAATCTGACAGAAATGGATGGAGGATATTATGGAAGATTATATCATTACAACGGATAATACGGCAGATTTGCCGGACACATACCTGCAGGAGAATGGGCTGAAGACGATGTCCCTGTCTTATATAATAGACGGAGAGAGTTATGATGAAGACCACCCTCTGCCGTGGAAAGAATTTTATGCAAAAATGAGGGCAGGTTCCATGCCTACTACTTCTCAGATAAATACAGAACAGGCGAGAGTCAGACTGGAAAATTTTCTGGAACAGTCAAAACAGATTATTCACATTGCATTCTCCAGCGGACTCAGCGGCACATACAACAGCGTGTCAGTTGCGGCAAGAGAACTGATGGAGGAGCGGCCGGACTGCCGGATTACTGTGGTGGATTCACTGTGTGCATCTCTTGGTGAGGGACTGCTGGTTCATCTTGCTTTACAGCAGCAAAAGAACGGAATGGGATATGATGAGCTGGTGGGATGGCTGGAGGAACATAAGCTGCATATCTGTCATAATTTTACAGTGGACGACCTGTTTCATTTGTATCGCGGCGGCAGGGTTTCCAGAACCGCAGCAGTGCTTGGAACGGTGATTAATCTGAAACCGTTGCTGCATGTGGACGATGAGGGACACCTGATCGCGGTAGGAAAAGTAAGAGGACGCAAAAAATCTCTGTCCGCACTGGTAGATGCGATGGAAAAACAGATCGGAAGCTGGCATGCCCGCAACGATGTTGTGTTTATCAGCCACGGAGACTGTGAGGAAGACGCTGAGTATGTGAAAGATCAGGTCGAGAAACGTTTTGGTATTCACAATTTTATAATAGCTCCAGTAGGTCCTACGATCGGAGCGCATTCCGGACCCGGAACGCTGGCACTGTTTTATATGGGAGATGTGAGATAAAATACATCATCACAAAACTGCTTCTGCGGAGAATAATTCAGTAAAAAAAGCACATATTAACAGCAAAGGAAAGAGCAACGGATGGCTTTCCGAAGAATAATGAAAAGGAGCCTATGGTATGAAAAGAATAAACATATGGATTCTGAGTGCTGTGTGTGTGCTGGGAGCCTGCGGACTTTCGGCCTGCGGAAACAACAGGAAAGAGACGGAAAAACAGACGGAGGCTGATCGGATTGCAGAGAGCAGAAGCCTGATGGAGCAGAGCAGTGAGTTCGGGACAGATTCCAATTCCGTCAACGGAGTTACGGATACACAGAATGGACAGCAGCAGAAAGGGGCAGCAGGCAGAGCCCTGGATGATGTGGGAGACGCGGGACGTGATCTGATTGACGGTGCCGGAGATGTAGGACGTGATGTGATCGATGGTGTGGGAGATGCCGGACGTGACCTGGTGGATGGAGCAGAGGATCTGGGAGATGCAGTTACAACTCCCGATACGACAGCAGCAGGAAGGTAAATGCAGTGAAAGAGGGACAGCAGCAGAAAGTCTGGCGGCTGTCCCCTCATCTGATAAGCCTCCGACAAGGTATATGTTGTTCAAGGGACAATGAATTTGCGCCGACTGAAACAGAGTGCAGATGCAGAGGTGCGCAGAAGAAATAAGTCATGCATCTGGCATGGACACACTCGCAGCAAGAATGCCGTGGCATTCTTGAAAACAGCCGCAAAATATTCATACAGGCATGGGTACGTGCCTCGCTGCCTGCGGGAATAAATGATTTAGGGAGGATGACAGGAGATATGAGATTTCGACCCTGTATTGATATACATAATGGAAAAGTAAAACAGATTGTGGGAGGTTCGCTGAGGGATCAGGAGGATCAGGCAGAGGAGAATTTTGTCTCTGAGCAGGATGCAGCATTTTATGCAAAAATGTATCAGAAAGATGGACTGAGAGGAGGACACATCATTCTGTTGAATCCTAAGGATTCCCTCTATTATGAGGAAACCAGAGCACAGGCATTTTTGGCGCTGGGAGCAGATCCGGGGCATCTGCAGGTAGGCGGAGGGATCACACCGGAAAATGCGGAGGAATTTCTGGAAGCCGGCGCTTCCCATGTGATTGTGACCTCCTATGTATTCCAAGGGGGACAGGTTCATGAAGAAAGGCTGGAAAAGCTTAAAAATCAGGTAGGACGGGAACATCTTGTGCTGGATTTAAGCTGCCGGAAAAAAGAGGATGGTTATTACATAGTGACGGACAGATGGCAGAAGTTTACGCAGGTGCGTCTGACACCTCAGATCATGAGCGGACTGGCGGTATATTGTGATGAATTTCTTATTCATGCGGTAGATGTGGAAGGAAAAACAAAAGGTCCGGAGATAGAGCTTGTGAGGATGCTGGCAGAATGGGACGGATGCCCGGTTACGTACGCCGGAGGCGTTTCCAGTTTTAAGGATCTGGAAGAACTGCGGATCTGCGGAAAAAATAAGATAGATGTAACGATAGGGAGTGCGCTTGATCTGTTTGGCGGTCAGATGCCATATAGAAGAATTTTAGAGTATTGTGAATAATTTACAGAAAATTCATTGAATGATATGGAAAATGTGGTATAATAATACCATAATAAAACGCAAAGGGGTTGGTATTATGAAATTTACGATCAGCGGGAAAAACATTGAAATGACGGAAGGACTAAGAAGTGCCGTTGTGGAGAAGCTGGGAAAGCTGGAGCGCTATTTCACCCCGGAAACCGAAATCATTGTTACGATGAGCGTGGAGAAGGAACGCCAGAAGATTGAGGTGACCATTCCTGTAAAAGGCAATATCATTCGTTCTGAGCAGGTCAGCAATGATATGTATGTATCCATTGACCTGGTGGAAGAAGTGATTGAGCGTCAGCTTCGCAAATATAAGACAAAGATCATAGCCAAGCATCAGGACGGAGGCAATTTCAAGAAAGAGTTTCTTGAGAATGAAGATGCCGGAGAGCAGGCAGAGGAGATCAAGATTATCCGTACCAAACATTTTGGTATTAAACCCATGTATCCGGAAGATGCCTGTGTGCAGATGGAGCTGCTGGGACACAATTTTTATGTATTCCGCAATGCAGAGACAGAGGAAGTGAATGTGGTTTATAAAAGAAAAGGAAATACGTATGGCTTGATCGAACCGGAATTCTAACATCAGATGTGGAGTGACACTCCCGCTTCCGCAGGTGACAAGAAACAAATCGGTATCAGTGGTGGAAGCCAGTTCCCATTTGATACAGCCTGCGC
>CAKRNX010000151.1 GCA_934371475.1 uncultured Lachnospiraceae bacterium | reverse complement strand
ATTCCATGCAGGTATACCGGGGAATGGATATTGGTTCTGCCAAGATACGACCTGAAGAAATGCAGGGAGTCAGACATTATCTGATTGATGAGCTGGATCCGGATGAGCCGTTTCATGTTGTGAAATTCCAGCAGCTGGCAAAAAAATATATGAATGAAATCTGGGAGAAGGGAAGGATCCCGATCCTTGCGGGAGGCACTGGATTTTATATTCAGGCTGTTCTGTACGATATTGATTTTACGGAAAATGAGGAAGATATGCAGTACCGGGATTATCTCGAAAAACTTGCCGAAGAACATGGAGCGGAATATCTGCACCGTATGCTGAAAGAGTGTGATCCGACTGCGGCAGAACAGATCCATGCCAATAACAGAAAGAGAGTGATCCGGGCGCTGGAGTTTTACCATCTGACAGGAAGACATATCTCAGAACATAATGAACAGGAGCGTCGGAAAAAATCTCCGTACCAGTTTGTCTATTTTGTGTTGAATGATGAGAGAGAGACCGTCTATGCGCGCATTGACCGGAGGGTAGATGTGATGATGGAGGAGGGGCTGCTGGAGGAAGTTGCCGCTCTGAAGAGGAAAGGTTATACCCGTGATATGGTGTCGATGCAGGGACTTGGATATAAAGAGATCCTCGATTACCTGGACGGATGCTGCTCACTGGAAGAGGCTGTGAGGGTCATCAAACGTGATACCAGACATTTTGCCAAACGTCAGCTGACGTGGTTTCGCAGAGAGCAGGAAGTAGAGTGGATCCAGAAAGAGCAGTTTGACCATGACAATGAACGGATCCTTGATGAAATGATGCGGATCCTGCGGGAAAAAAGAGTTTTGAGTGAATTGCTTTAGAGCGTGTTTCAAACACGTTCTAGAAGAGACAGAAAAGGAATGGAAAAGGATGAATATGGAAACAAAAACGGAAGCGATGTATGAATGCATGGGAATCTCCCGTGAGATCTATCAGTATGGACAGAAGACAGAGGAGAAACTGAAGGAACGGTTTGCGGAGATTGACCAGACAGCCGAGTACAATCAACTGAAGGTGATTCATGCCATGCAGAAGAATAAAATCAGCGCGGAGCATTTCAATTCCAGCAGCGGTTACGGGTACAATGACCTTGGAAGAGATGATCTGGAGAAGGTATATGCGGATACCTTTCACACGGAGGCGGCTCTGGTGCGTCCGCAGATTACGTGTGGAACTCATGCGCTGGCGGTGGCACTGGCAGGCAATTTAAGACCGGGGGATGAGATGATCTCCATCAGCGGCAAACCGTATGACACGCTGGAAGAAGTGATCGGGATCAGACCGTCCAACGGCTCTCTGGCAGAGTACGGCATCACATATAAGCAGGTGGAGCTGAAAGAGGACGGAAGCTTTGACTGGGAGGAGATCCGCAGTGCGATTACTCCAAAAACGAAACTGGTAGAGATCCAGCGATCCAAGGGATATCTTCCGCGTCCCACGCTTTCTGTAGAGGCAATCGGAGAGGCAATTGCTTTTGTCAAGAGTATCCGCCGGGATATCATCTGTATGGTAGATAACTGCTACGGAGAGTTTGTAGAGCGCATCGAACCGTCGGATCTGGGCGCTGACATGGTGGTCGGCTCCCTGATCAAGAATCCGGGCGGCGGTCTGGCTCCGATCGGCGGATATATTGCCGGAACGATGCAGTGTGTGGAAAATGCCGCCTACCGCCTGACGTCTCCGGGGCTTGGAAGGGAAGTGGGTGCTTCTCTGGATGTAATGCGTTCCTTTTATCAGGGATTTTTTATGGCTCCGACTGTGACGGCAGGAGCGCTCAAGGGAGCAATTTTTGCAGCAAATATTTATGAAAATCTTGGATTTAAAGTAGTGCCTAACAGTACAGAGGGCAGATACGACATTATTCAGGCGGTAGAGTTTGGATTTCCGGAAGGTGTGATCGAGTTCTGCAAGGGGATCCAGGCGGCTGCACCTGTGGACAGCTATGTGACACCGGAACCGTGGGCGATGCCTGGATATGACAGTGATGTAATTATGGCAGCCGGCGCTTTTGTGCAGGGTTCGTCGATTGAGCTGAGCGCTGACGGTCCCATTAAGCCTCCGTATGCAGTATATTTCCAGGGTGGACTGACCTGGGAACATGCGAAACTGGGCATCCTGATGTCATTGCAGAAGCTGTATGAGAAACATCTGGTGAAGCTGCCATGAAGCAGGTGATTGTGGCAGGATGTGGCGCTGCAGGAATGATGGCGGCAATCATGGCTGCCCGCGCAGGTGCTGCGGTAACGGTGCTTGAGGGAATGGATCGCCCCGGGAAGAAACTGCTGCTGACCGGAAACGGGAGATGCAACCTGACAAATCTGGAACCAGATCTTCCGGATCGATACCATGGTTTCGGGGACATGCAGACTGCGGCGGCAGCGGCACAGGTAATCCGGAAATTTTCGGCAAAGGATACACTGGCAGTGTTTCACAGCCTGGGACTTTTTACAATGGAAAAAAACGGATATGTCTATCCGGGAACAGCGCAGGCATCCAGTGTACTGGATCTGCTTCTTGCAGAGATGAAAAGACGGAAGGTGAAACAGAAGCTGTCTGAGAAAGTAGTCGGGATAACAAAAGGAAACGGGCGCTGGACAGTGAGAACGGAGAACTGGAATTATGAATGTGACAGCCTGATCCTCTGCTGCGGTTCCAGAGCTGCCGCCGCTACAGGATCTGACGGAAGCGGATATGAACTGGCCAGGCAGACCGGACATCAGGTGACATCGATTTTGCCTGGATTGACAGCTCTGTACTGTCAGAACAGCAGATTTTTTGGAAGCTGCGCCTGAGTAAGGGTACAGGCAGCAGCGGCGCTTTACCGGAAAGACGGCAGAAACGGACGCGTGTTTCTGGCTTCAGATGAGGGTGAACTGCAAATTACCGAGAACGGGCTGTCCGGGATTGTGATATTTCAGATCAGCCGCTATGCTTCTATCGGGCTGGAGCGGGGAGAGATGATAGAGGCAGAGCTTGATTTTGCTCCATATCAGAGCGAGGATGGACTGTATCAGTTCATGGATGAGATCCAGACTTCCTGCCTGGAAACAGATATCGGTTCCGCCCAGGCTCTGGCGGGGCTTCTGCCAAAGAAGCTGCTGCTGTCTTTTCTTGAAAAGTATAAGATCAAACCAGGTACTCCCATTGCAGGGATAGCAAAAGAAAAGCTCAGGGTGCTGAGCCATGAAATCAAACATTTCTGTGTTCCTGTCACAGGTATAAGATCTTTTGACCAGTGTCAGGTCTGCGTTGGCGGCGTGCCTATGAGCGAAATTGATCCGGACACGATGGAATCAAGGCTTGCAGGTGGTCTTTATTTTGCCGGAGAAATGGTGGACGTGGATGGTCCCTGCGGCGGTTACAATCTTCAGTGGGCATGGTCAAGCGGCGCACTGGCGGGGCGAAGTGCCGCGGCGGAACAGAAGTTTTTACTTTAAGTGTGCGGAAAGGAATAATACGGAGAACTATGATCAGAATTTCGCAGCTGAAGCTGCTTCCCAATCATACAGAAAAAGATCTGGAACATGCGGTACAGAAGGCGCTGCGGCTTTCCACAGGGCAGAAATTCTCATGGGAAATCATGAGACAGTCGATCGACGCGCGTAAAAAGCCGGATATTTATTATGTATATACGGTAGATGTCAGTCTGGCTGACGGTGGCAGAAAATCCGAAGAGAAAGTGCTTCAGAGAGCCAAAAATAAAAATGCGGCATTGGTATCGCCTGTTTTTTATCATTTTCCAAAACCGGGTACAGAAAGGCTGGAACAGCCGCCGGTTATTGTGGGGACAGGCCCTGCGGGACTTTTCTGCGGGCTGATGCTGGCAAGGGCCGGATACCGTCCCATTCTTCTGGAGAGAGGCATGGCAGTAGAAGAGCGGCAGAAATGTGTAGAACAGTTCTGGAACGGCGGCCAGCTGAACGAAGACTGCAATGTCCAATTTGGAGAGGGGGGAGCCGGCACTTTCTCAGATGGTAAGCTGAATACGCTTGTAAAGGATCCGAACGGCAGGATCCGGTACGTGCTGGAAAATTTTGTGCAGGCAGGGGCGGAGGAGGACATCCTCTACAGCCACAAACCGCATATAGGAACGGATGTGCTGGCCGGAGTCGTGAGACATATCCGTCAGGAAATACAGTCGCTTGGCGGAAATGTGCTGTTTGGGACAAAACTGGCGGATGCAGAGTGGCATCAGGGAGAAAACGGCAGTCACAGACTGTACCTGGAAGGAACAGGAGTGACGGGAAAAAACAGGATACTGGATACGCAGGTACTGGTACTTGCAATCGGTCACAGTGCCAGAGATACGTTCCGGATGCTGCATGAGAGATCGCTGGAAATGACGGCGAAGGCATTTGCCGTAGGTGTACGTGTAGAACACAGACAGAGTACGATCAATGAGGCGATGTATGGAAAAGAATGCCGTTATGAGATGCCTCCTGCGCCCTATAAAGTGACACATCGGCTGGAGAACGGCAGAGGAGTCTATTCTTTCTGCATGTGCCCTGGAGGATATGTGGTGAATGCTTCATCAGAACAGGGAATGCTGGCAGTCAATGGTATGAGTTATCACAACAGAGACGGTGACAATGCAAACAGTGCGATTGTCGTGACCGTATCCCCGGAAGATTTCGGCGGCGAAGGGCCTCTGTGCGGACTGGAATTTCAGCGTCAGCTGGAGAAAAATGCATTCCGGGCGGGCGAAGGCAAAATCCCGGTGCAGCGGTTTGAAGACTTCAAAAATAACTGCCGGACAGAGCAAATCGGACAGATTGTACCGCAGACGAAGGGGGAATGGCAGACGGCCAATGTGCGGCAGATTTTTCCGGAATGGCTGGGAGCTTCCATTGAAGAAGGAATCATGGCATTTAACCGTCAGATACCGGGATTTTCCGATCCCGATGCGCTGGTTTCGGGCGTGGAGAGCCGGACGTCATCACCGGTGCGCATTATTCGTGATGAGTGCTGTGAATCCGCGGTTCCCGGCATTTATCCATGCGGCGAGGGAGCAGGATATGCCGGAGGGATTACTTCCGCAGCCGTAGATGGCATCCGGGTGGCAGAGGCTGTGGCTTCAAAATTTAGCATTGACTTTCTGCCTAAATGATGAAATAATATAGGATAATCTATGGGAAAGAGTGTTAAGGTGAACAAAAGTTGGGCATGATGAACAGCCAAACTATGAAATGTCTCCCGAGTCAGGAGCAGCCTTACGAAAAATGCTGGCGTGCTGGAGCAGCCGGCCTGACAGATGCAGAACTGCTGTCAGTGATTTTGAGGACAGGTTCAAGAGGGGAGCCTGCCCTTCAGCTTTCCAGACGACTTCTGTCGCTGTTTCCTCAGCAGGGGCTGCTGGGGATTTATCATATTTCTGTGACAGATCTGATGAAAATACGCGGGATCGGGCGGGTTAAGGCCATACAGCTCAAATGTATTGCGGAGCTGTCACGGCGCATGGCCAAGGCGCAGGCAGGGAGCAGCCTGTGCTTCAATGATCCGGTGACGATAGCAGAATACTATATGGAGGATTTTCGCCATGAAGAGCAGGAGAAGCTTCTTCTTTTGTTGCTCAACAGCAAGGGAAAGCTGCTGGG
>CAKRNX010000150.1 GCA_934371475.1 uncultured Lachnospiraceae bacterium | reverse complement strand
CTATCAGGGGATCGAGGGCGTGATGCAGCAGTATATTTTTTACTATGATCTCCATGCGAAAGACAGAATTGGGCAGGCGCCGAACTGACCGCAGTGTGCCGGTTCCCCAAATGTATGCCTGCCATTGGGCAGGCCAATAGCATTGTTATGAATATCAGATGTGAGATGACTTTCAACTCGCAGCAAGAATGCCGGGGCATTCTTGAAGCAGCGAAGAGCAGACAGAAAGACGAGGAACAGTATGTCAGAAACAGTAAACAGAAGAATGAAACGGGTGAGCGATTCCCTGACAGAGCAGTCACATCTGCTTTTTCCAAGAGATCTCAATGCGAACGGAAGACTTTTTGGCGGACGTCTTCTGGAGTGGATCGATGAGACGGCAGGAATTGTGGCAAAGCGCCATGCGGAATGTAATGTAGTGACAGTAGCGATCGACAACATGTATTTTAAAGAAGGCGCAACAGAGGCGGATACGATCTATATGAAAGGATACCTGACCTACGTGGGGCGGTCGTCCATGGAAGTACGGATCGATACATATGCTGAAAAACTTAATGGCATCAGAAAGATGATCAACAGAGCTTTTTTTGTGATGGTAGGAACGGATAAAAATCAGTATCCGATTGAGGTGCCGGGACTGATTGTGGAAGGTGTCACGGAACAGATTGAATGGGAGATGGCGAAACGCCGCCAGCAACTGCGAAAAGAGCGGATGAAGGAAGGATTTTGAATGCACATAAGGATACAGTAAAGCGGAATGCGAAGGTCATTTACTGCGAATAAGGACAGTGGAGAAGACAGATGGAACTATATGAAAATATAAAACATGAATTTGCACCGGTATACGATGAAAATAGCCGGGTACTGATACTTGGAACCTTTCCTTCTGTAAAGTCGAGGGAACAGCAATTCTATTATGGGCATCCGCAGAACCGCTTCTGGAAGGTTATGGCGCGCCTGACAGATGAAGCAGTTCCGGTTACGATACAGGAAAAGAAAAAGCTGCTTCTTGCTCATGGAATTGCAGTCTGGGATGTGATTGAAAGCTGCGATATTAGGGGATCGAGTGACAGCAGTATCCGGAATGTGGTGCCGGCTAATCTGAAGAAGGTGCTGGATGGAAGCAATATCCGTGTGATTTATGCAAACGGAGGAACGGCAAAAAGGCTGTATGACAGATATCAGAAAAAGAACTGTCAGCGGGAGATTACAGGACTGCCATCTACCAGCCCTGCCAATGCGGCGTACAGTGTGGACCGGCTGATGGAGTCGTGGAGAGCAGTTCGGGAATTTATTATACCAGATGTGAGATGATTCCCACCTCTGCAGGTGGCGAGAAGCAAATCAGTAGCAGTGGAGAGAGTCTCTCTCCCATCGGATATAGCCTCCGGTTGTCTGTTGAGTGCTTTAGTGGACTGGGAGGACTTGCCTGTTTCGGTTAAAAAATTGAATGATTTTTTGCTGCGTATTCCTTGATTTTATGGTACATTTCGGTAAATCCTATCTGATTTTCCTTGGAAAGCTGCATAATGCTGTCACATTCCGGATAATAATAAATTTCTTCTTCAAATTGACAGCATTTGATGTCTGCCATGCCCCACGGAGTTTCAAGGGAAATGATTTTACGCAGAAGCTTTGTGCGCTGTACCTCATACGTACGTAGGCCGATCGTGGTCGTGTGACGGAAGATCAGCGCTTCCATAGTTCGGCGTTTTTCGAAGTCACACATGATGGATAACTGATAGGCAGGACGATGCTTTTTCATATAGATTGGAGTGTAGTAAACATCCAGAGCTCCTGCTTTCAACAGTTCTTCCATGACAAATCCCATAGCTTCGCCGCTGCAATCATCCATGTTGGTTTCAATCATCAGAATGCGGTCAAAGTCAGCGCCGGTATCCTGGATCAGCATAGCCCGAAGTACGCCGGCGGTCTGATAGTCCCGTTTCCCGGCACCCAGTCCGGTACGGAGAATTTTAAATTCTTCCGGCAGCTTGGATGAAGTGCGCAGGGCTGCGGCAATCGCAGCGCCGGTGGGGGTCACAAGTTCGCCCTGTACATCTGAAATATGAAGCGGAATGCCATGAGCAGTGACAATTGCGGTAACAGCCGGAACCGGAATGGGGAGAAGACCGTGCTGGCATCTGACCTGTCCGCAGCCTTCTGTCAGAAACGGGATAATAACCTGCTCAATTCCAAGATTATCGATACAGACAGCAACAGCAGCAATATCGATAATCGAATCAATGGCGCCTACTTCGTGAAAATGGATTTCTTCTACAGGTTTGCCGTGAACCTGGCTTTCAGCTTTGGCAATAATTCGAAAAATTTTGAGTGCCAGTTCGAGTGCATGAGGTGTCAGACGGCCGGATGAGAGAATCCGGGTAATATCACCGAGATTTCTCTCATGGTGGGAGTGGGTGTTTTCAGATGATTCATGGTGTTCTGCATTATGCATATGCGGAGTGTGAGATCCTGAACCGTGAAGATATTCCATATCGTGGTCATGATTCTCGTGAAGTTCATCAAGAACTACATGAAAGTCACAGGATTTCAGTCCTGATTTGAACACATCAGAAATTTTGATATGGCAGCCGTCCAGATGAAGACTGGACAGGGCATCCATCAGTACTTTCTGGTCAGCACCGAGATCAAGCAGCGCAGCAACGGTCATATCACCGCTGATACCGCTGGAACAGTCAAGATACAGGGTGTGGCTTGTATTAAAATTGATACTCATAAAAGTCCTCTTTCTATAATTCAGTCAGGCAGATAGTCATAATCTCTCTGTGGCAGACATAGCGCAGTTTGCAGAGTCACGCATAGTAGATGGCAGTGCTGCCTGTATGATAAAAAACGTAATAAATGCAAAAATATGCTATCAAAAAACTATCTAATATGCAAGAGGCGGTAAGGGATTTTTGAAAAGGAAGAGAAATCTGTTGAGAAAAACAGAAGAATATGTGATAATGAGATCGTGCAGATGGACACTGCACAGTAGCTTAGGCAGAGTCTGGAAAGACTCTAGAGGAAGCGAAGTGGATAAATGAGTGATCCGGAAAGCAGAGTGTGCTAACTGAAGATGGATCACCGGACGGGAACCGGCATAGACTGCCGGTTCTTATCTGGAATAGAGGAAAATACAGGTAAGTTTGGAGGCAGTAAATTAGTTATGGAAGTACATGAACTGCTGCAAAAGGTAAAAAATAGTGAAATATCAATACAGGAAGCGGAAGAGTACCTGAAAGATATGCCGTATGAAGAATTAGGTTTTGCAAAGCTGGATCATCACCGGTCACTTCGTTCCGGGTTTGGAGAAGTGATTTACTGTGCCGGGAAAAGCACAGAGCATCTGGTGGCAATTTACAGACATTTTGCGGGTAAAGAGGGAAATGTGCTGGGCACAAGAGCTTCCAGGATACAGTTTGAAGCAGTTAAAAAAGAAATCGATGATATTGAATATGATGAAATGTCCGGCATCCTGATGCTTCAGCGGAAAAAGCTACAGCAGATTGGATGCGTAGCAATATGTACCGGAGGAACTTCAGATATACCGGTAGCGGAGGAGGCCGCCAGGACAGCAGAATATTTTGGCAGCAAGGTGGAAAGGATTTACGATGTCGGTGTTGCAGGGATACATCGATTACTGGCAAATACTGATCATCTGAGAAAGGCTAACTGCATTGTGGCGGTAGCCGGTATGGAGGGAGCGCTTCCGGGGGTTGTGGCCGGACTGGTGGACAAGCCGGTGCTGGCTGTGCCTACATCGGTGGGATATGGTGCTCATTTTCAGGGACTGTCCCCACTGTTGACCATGTTAAATTCATGTGCAGAAGGGATTGCGGTCGTAAATATTGATAATGGGTTTGGCGCCGGATACATGGCGACGCAGATCAACCGGCTGGCTGTGAAAGGAAGTATATCAGATGTGAGATGACTCCACAGCAGAACAATCTACTTGCCAAGCAGATACAGTTAATTTATAATAAGAAGTTACAGATATCAATTCAACAGGAGGAGCCCTATGGGAAAAGAAATGATTATTGTGCTGGACTTTGGCGGACAGTACAATCAGCTGATTGCCAGACGAGTGAGAGAGTGTAACGTATATGCGGAAGTACATCCGTATACACTGAGTCTGGAGAAGATAAAAGAAATGAATCCGAAGGGAATTATTTTTACCGGAGGTCCTAACAGCGTGTACGGTGATGATGCTCCCCGGTATTCTACGGAAATATTTGAACTTGGCATTCCCATTCTGGGCATCTGCTATGGTTCACAGCTGATGGCATATCTGCTTGGTGGACGGGTGGAGACCGCGCCGGTCAGTGAATATGGTCACACAGATGTGAGCGTTGATACAACGGATGTACTGTTTGAGGGAGTGTCGCCGGAGACCGTTGCGTGGATGAGCCATACGGATTATATTGCACAGGTGCCGGAAGGATTTAAGATTACCGGACACACCGGTGTCTGCCCGGTGGCGTCTATGTCATGTCCGGAGAAAAAACTCTATGCGACACAGTTTCATCCGGAGGTAATGCATACAAAAGAAGGAAAGACCATGCTCAGCAATTTCGTATATAAAGTGTGCGGATGCAAGGGTGACTGGAGAATGGATTCTTTTGTAGAAACTACGATCAGACAGCTGCGGGAAAAGATTGGAACAGGAAAAGTGCTCTGCGCATTATCAGGCGGAGTAGATTCTTCTGTGGCAGCGGTATTACTGTCTAAGGCGATTGGCAAACAGCTGACCTGTGTATTTGTAGATCACGGACTGCTCCGCAAGAATGAAGGCGATGAGGTAGAGGCAGTATTTGGACCGGACGGTCCGTATGAGCTGAATTTTATCCGTGTCAATGCGCAGCAGCGTTATTATGACAAGCTGAAGGGAGTCACAGAGCCGGAACAGAAGAGAAAGATTATTGGCGAAGAGTTTATAAGGGTGTTTGAAGAAGAGGCCAAGAAAATCGGAGCCGTTGATTATCTGGTGCAGGGAACCATCTACCCGGATGTGATCGAGTCAGGTCTTGGAAAATCTGCAGTAATCAAATCACACCACAATGTGGGAGGATTGCCAGATGTAGTTGATTTCAAAGAAATTGTAGAACCGCTGCGTATGCTGTTCAAAGATGAAGTCCGAAAAGCCGGACTGGAGCTTGGTATTCCAGAATATCTGGTATTCCGTCAGCCGTTCCCGGGTCCCGGACTTGGTATCCGCATCATTGGAGAAGTAACGGAAGAAAAAGTAAAGATTGTGCAGGAGGCAGATGCGATTTACCGCGAGGAGATCGCAAAAGCAGGGCTTGATAAGGGACTGGGACAGTACTTTGCAGCGCTTACCAACATGCGTTCCGTGGGCGTTATGGGCGATTTCAGAACTTATGATTATGCGATCGCTCTGCGTGCTGTAAATACATCAGATTTCATGACTGCGGATGCGGCACAGCTTCCGTGGGAGGTACTGGCCAAGGTTACCAACCGTATTGTCAATGAAGTAAAAGGTGTCAACCGAGTGATGTATGACTGCACGGGAAAACCGCCAGCAACGATTGAATTCGAATAATTAAAAATTTCTGGAAAGCCTTATAAACAGGGCGTTTCCGGGCAGATAAAGTTCTATTTGATAACAAA
>CAKRNX010000149.1 GCA_934371475.1 uncultured Lachnospiraceae bacterium | reverse complement strand
CAGTCGATTATCGCTTGCTGAACTGCGGAGCGCGACGAGCTGCTTTGAGACCGTATTTCTTACGCTCTTTCATACGCGGATCACGTGTCAGGAATCCTGCTGCTTTCAGAGTAGGTCTGTACTCTGCATCTGCCTGAAGCAGTGCTCTGGAGATACCGTGTCTGATAGCACCAGCCTGTCCGGTTGTTCCGCCGCCGTGTACATTTACCAGTACGTCAAACTTGTCAGCTGTCTCAGTAGCTGTCAGCGGCTGACGAACGATTACTTTTAATGTATCAAGGCCGAAATATTCATCAATGTCTCTTTTATTGATTGTGATTTTACCAGTACCGGGTACCAGATAAACACGTGCGATAGATTTCTTTCTTCTTCCTGTTCCGTAGTATTTTTCTGTAGCCAATGTTCTTTACCTCCCTCTTAGAATGTCAGTGCTTCCGGCTTCTGAGCCTGATGTTTGTGATCCGGGCCAGCATATACGAAGAGTTTTTTGTACATTTCTCTTCCCAGCGGTCCCTTGGGAAGCATGCCTTTCACTGCAAGTTCAACAACCTTTTCCGGTTTCTTAGCCATCATCTCACGCAGAGTGGTCTCTTTCATACCACCTACGTAATCTGAATGATGATAGTAAACTTTCTGATCTAATTTCTTACCGGTTACTTTCACTTTGTCAGCGTTTACGATGATGACATAATCACCGGTATCGATGTGCGGTGTGAAAATCGGTTTATTTTTTCCTCTTAAAATCTTAGCAGTTTCAGATGCGAGACGTCCTAAGGTAAGTCCCTCAGCATCAACTACATACCATTTTCTCTCAATTGTTGATGGACTAGCCATATAACTTTTCATTGGTCTTCCTCCTTAAAATCGTTATGAGCTCTGGCGTCGGACTGGCAGAGGCTTAGTTCCGTCCTCCCGACATAATTAATATGGTAAAATGTTCTACCGGGGCTTTGGCTTGAACATTTACGTACTGAAATCATCGCAGTCACGCGTCTCTTAACCTGCACATTCCGATCCTCATTCAAGGGAATCTTTCTAAAAATGCGCACACAAACACACATGGCCACATTGAGTTATTATATAATACCTGTTCCGGTGTGTCAATCAAAATTTCACTTTTTCAGAAATTTCGTTTTTAGCTCTGCATAATGTAAGAACGCCCTGACATTCTTGTTTTACAGATACTCAATCTGCACCAGCGTCAGCCCTTCCGGTCTGGCAGTCTCTCCGGCACGGCTGCGGTCTTTCGCCTCCAGAATTTTCGGGATCTCCTCCGGATCCATCTGTCCGCTTCCCACCCGCAGCAGGGTTCCCGCGATAATGCGCACCATATTGTAGAGAAATCCGCTGCCGGTCACCCTGATCGTAATCATATCACCCTGGCGCTCTACATCCAGTGAGTAGATCGTCCTCACCCGGTCCGGCACCTCCGGACGCGCCGTGCAGAAACTGGTAAAATCATGCGTTCCTATCAGATAGTCAGCCGCCTGCTGCATCCGCGCTTCATCCAGTTTCCAGTAATAAAACAGAGAATAGAGACGCACGCACGGGTTCGCGAAACGGTTGTTCCAGATACGATATGCATATGTTTTGCGCGTATTGCAGAACCGCGGATGAAAATCCGGCGCCACCTCTTCTGATCTTTGGATCCTGATATCAGCCGGAAGTCTCGTATTCATGGCATAGGAGATTTTCTCTGCCGGGATCCTGGCATCCGTGTCAAATACCGCCACATTTCCCATGGCATGAACACCTGCATCGGTACGGCTCGCACCGGTCACTCTGATCTCCTCTCCCAGCAGATCACTCAAATGACGGTTCAGCTCCGCTTCTATTGTATTGCCGTTTGGCTGTACCTGCCAGCCGCAGTAATTGGTGCCGTCATACGCCACCGTCAGTTTTACCCTCTTCACCAGAC
The DNA here is from genome assembly GCA_934371475.1 of uncultured Lachnospiraceae bacterium. Taxonomy (GTDB): domain Bacteria; phylum Bacillota; class Clostridia; order Lachnospirales; family Lachnospiraceae; genus Merdiplasma. The sequence continues at coordinate 3,747 of CAKRNX010000149.1, read as the reverse complement.
CCGTCACCTCTTATTTCTTTACGGTTCATAAATTCCAGATACACTGTAATCTCCATAGTCCCTATCTGCCATTTTGCCTCAGAACAAAAGTGTGCTGCGCAGTCTACACTCCGTTTCGGTCAGCGCAAAACCATTGTCCACCGGACAATGTGCGCCCCGCCGGAGGCTTTTTATTTCACAGGACGCAATTTCCTGTGAAACAAAATACCGGCTGTTTATTACATGAAACGCCATGCTGCAAACATCAGAAGCGCATAGCAGAGCAGAACCAGATACGCCTGCCTGTCTCTCTTTTTATAAAGAAGTGGATACATTTTCGTCCGTCCCTCGTCTCCGTGGTACCCTCTTGCTTCCATGGCCATCGCCAGATCATTTGCACGGCGAAATGCAGAAATAAACAGGGGTACGAGCAACGGTACCATATTTTTCACCCTTCTGATCAGATTTCCGCTCTCAAAGTCAGCGCCTCTGGCCATCTGAGCCTTCATGATCTTATCCGTCTCTTCCATAAGGATAGGGATGAAACGCAGCGCAATCGACATCATCAGTGCAATTTCATGCACCGGGACATGTACCTTTTTCAGAAATCCCAGTCCCTTTTCCAGTCCGTCTGTCAGATCATTCGGCGTAGTCGTCAGCGTCATCAGCGAAGACCCGATAATCAGGTACGTCAGACGCACGGCCATAAACACTGCCACCCGGATTCCTTCCTGCGTAATCGTCAGTTTCCAGATCTGCAGTACCGGTGTACCATCTGTCAGAAACAGATTAAACACAACTGTCAGCAACATCAGCATAAAAATCGGTTTCAGTCCCCGGACAATATATTTCAGCGGAATTTTTGCCATTTTTATAATAGCTGCCAGAAATACGGTTGCCACCACATAACTGCTGACCGATCCAAACGCAAACAGCGTCACGATAAAAATCAGTGTCGCAGACAGTTTTACCCTCGGATCCAGCCGGTGAATGGGCGAATCCGCCGGATAATACTGCCCCAGTGTGATATCTCTTAACATTCTTTTGTCCTCTTCTGGCGATGCAGCGCATCAAGCACAGCCTGTTTTGCCTCGTCTACAGTTGTTACGGAAGTATCAATATCCCAGCCTTTTTCCTTCAGCGCCTGCACCACATAGGTGACCTGCGGTGCTGCCAGCCCCACCTGCTCCAGCTCCCTGTAATGGGCAAATACCCTAGACGGCACATCATCATACAGCACCTCTCCATGGTTCATCACAATAATCCGCTCTACGTATCTGGCCACATCTTCCATACTGTGTGAAACTAACAGCACAGTGATCTTGCAGTCGTGGTGAAGCCCGGACACCAGATCAAGGATCTCATCTCTTCCCCTGGGATCCAGCCCTGCCGTCGGCTCATCCAGGATCAGCACCTTCGGGTGCATAGCCAGAATACCGGCGATAGCCACGCGGCGTTTCTGTCCTCCGGAAAGCTCAAAAGGCGATTTACTGTAAAATGACTCATCCAGCCCCACCTGGCTGAGTGCTTCCCCGGCACGCTTCTCAATCTCCTCCCTGGGCAGCCCCAGATTCTTCGGACCAAAGCACACATCACTGAACACATCAATCTCAAAAAGCTGATGCTCCGGATACTGAAATACCAGCCCCACCTGGCTGCGCAGCTTTTTCATCGAATAACCTTCCGCATAGATATTCTCTCCATCTACGCTGATTATGCCGGAAGTTGCTCGGATCAGTCCGTTCAGGTGCTGAATCAGCGTAGACTTTCCTGATCCGGTATGTCCAATTACTCCCACAAACTGTCCATCCGGAATTTCCAGATTGATCTCATGCAATGCCTGTTTTTCAAAAGAAGTCCCCTCGCTGTAAATATAATTTAAATGTTCGATTTTAATTGCCATCTGCTCTCTCCCTGCATATCTCCAGCGCTTCTGTCAGTTCCTGTATGTTCAGGATCCCGTCCGGAAGATCCAGCCCCGCCTGCTTCAGTTCATGCGCCAGCAGCGTCACCTGCGGTACATCCAGGCGGTAAGACTTCAGTGTTTCCACCTGTGAAAAGATTTCACGCGGAGTTCCCTGCATGACAATCCTTCCCTCATCCATCACAATCACATGGTCTGCATGAATGACTTCTTCCATATAGTGGGTGATCAGCAGCACCGTCACATGCTCCCGGCGGTTTAACTCCCGCACAGTGGCAATCACTTCCCTGCGGCCGTTGGGATCAAGCATAGCCGTAGGTTCATCCAGCACAATACATTTGGGCCGCATTGCCACGACACCTGCGATCGCCACCCTCTGTTTCTGTCCGCCGGAGAGACGGTTTGGAGACTGCGCACGGTACTCCCACATCCCCACTGCCTTCAGGCTCTCTTCGACCCGTCGCCAGATCTCTTCTGTAGGGATCCCCATATTTTCAGGTCCAAACCCCACATCCTCGTCCACAATGCTTCCGATAATCTGGTTGTCCGGGTTCTGGAATACCATCCCGGCACTGCGGCGGATCTCCCAGAGTTTTGTTTCGTCTTTGGTATCCTTTCCATCTACATACAGCGTCCCTTCTGTAGGAACGAGCAACGCATTGATATGCTTGGCCAGCGTGGACTTTCCAGAGCCGTTATGTCCCAGAATCGCCACAAACTCTCCCGCTTTTACTTCAATATCCACACCATTAACTGCATGCACCGCCTCCTGGACATTGCCGTCCTCATCCAGCTTCATATATTCATATTTGATATCTTTTCCTTCAATAATATTCATTCTAACCCTGCTTTTCAGTCAAGCGATCCTTTTAAGTTTCTTGTTGATTCCCGTTCCAGCAGCTTTGCCTCAAAAATCTTCTTTTTCTCAACAGGTTTTTTCTTAATCATCTCAAATAACAGACGGATCGTCTCTGCCGCCATCTCTTCTCTGGGCTGCTCAATGGTGGTTACCGAGGGCTGATAGTACGCTGCAATGTCCAATCCGTCAAACCCCGCCACTGACACATCCTGCGGTATGCGCAGGCCCGCTTCAAACAGCGCACGGCACGCGCCGATCGCCAGCGTATCAGAAATAGCATAGACACAGGTAAAATCCGTTCCCCGCTCCAGCAGCTTGTTCATCTGGTCATATCCGTTGGCAATTGAATATGTCTGCTGATCCTTGTTCATCGGAAGAATCAGCTCATGATCCGGCGCAATCCCATGCTTTTGAAGCGCCCTCAGGTATCCCTTCAGACGCATCTTTCCGATACTGATATCTTCCGCAGACGCTGTCAGAATGGCAATCCTTTTATGTCCGCATTCGCACAGATAATCCACCATGTGAAAACTCTCTGCCTCATCATCAATAGATACCGACGCACCCTGTCTGCCATTCTCCGGCAACTGCATATTGACCGTACTGATCACATAAGGCACCGTCAGCTGCTCCAGTTTTTCTTCTTTGTGCATATACATGCCTCCAAGGAATACGATACCTTTCAGACGTTTTTCCTTCTCCAGCTGTATCGCAACCTCTACCTCGTCTTCTCCCTCTTCCACATGCTGCAGCACAAAAGAATATTTCTGTCTGATCACTTCCCGCTCCAGCACCTGAATCATCAGCCCGAAAAAAGGGTTGCTGATGCCCTTAACCAGTACGGCAATCGTCTTGGAATCTGACCGTTTCAGATTGCGGGCACTGTTGTTGGGCACATAATTATATTTTCGGATTGTTTCCATAATCATTTCCCGGGTCTCTTTGTTGATATCCGGATGATTATTAATTGCTCTTGATACGGTAC
>CAKRNX010000148.1 GCA_934371475.1 uncultured Lachnospiraceae bacterium | reverse complement strand
GGATTATAAGGGCGAAATGATCCAGATTTTCGGGCAGTTCCGTTCCTACAACAGGCATGAGGAAAAGAAGAACAGGCTTATGCTGTCCATTTTTGCCAGAGAGATCAGTTTTGTGGAGGAAGAAGATGAGAAAGTGAAGAGCAATCAGATTTTCCTGGACGGTTATATCTGCAAGCTGCCGGTGTACCGCCGGACCCCGCTGGGACGGGAGATTGCGGATATGCTGCTGGCGGTGAACCGTCCCTATGGGAAGTCGGATTATATTCCGTGTATCTGCTGGGGCAGAAATGCGCGCTTTGCATCAGGTTTTGAGGTAGGCGGCCATGTGCAGATCTGGGGGCGGATTCAGAGCCGGGAATATGTGAAGAAGCTGGAGAATGAGACAACGCAGAAACGGGTAGCCTATGAAGTATCCGTGAGCAAGCTGGAATATCTGGACAGCTGAAGCCGGAATGCGACACACTGTGAAACAAAAGTTGTGCTGCAGAAACGCCGGATCGCGGGCTGTTGTTTGGCTGGGTGGGAAGGCGTCATACAATTATGGAAGAAAGTTATAGATAGAAAGGAAGGCTTGCATTTATAGAGGGTATGTAGTAGTATAAGAGGACTTAGAGTGTCCGGCAGAGTGTTTTCCGGGGAGAAGGGTAAGAGGTGCATCATGGATAAAAAATATATACACATGTACTGTGGAAATGGCGGAGGAAAATCTTCAGCTGCGATCGGTCAGGGGATCAAGTCTGCCTGTGCAGGCAAAACCGTATTTGTGGTACAGTTTCTGAAAGGAAAAGCAGAGTCTGAGCTGGACTATCTTAAAAGGCTGGAGCCGGAGATCAAGCTGTTTTCTTTTGCCAAATTTCAGGAACAGTTCGGGGATCTGACAGAAGAAGAGAAGCAGGAGGAGATCCTTCATATCAAAAACGGGCTGAATTTTGCCAAGAAGGTGCTGGTAACGTCCGAGTGTGATGTGCTGATCCTGGATGAGATCCTGGGACTTCCGAAGGAGGGGGTTATTGAGGAGAAGGAGCTGATCCCTCTTCTGGAGTCCGTAGGGGATGGCGTAGAGCTGATCCTGACCGGTGTGGACCGCTGCGAGAGCCTGTGGCCTTATGTGGATGAGGTGACTGAGGTCAAGACAGATTACCAGGCGGAAAACCGTTGACAACGAATTTATGGGATGCTATAGTTAAGAGAATAAGTATGAAACAAACAGATAGAGGTTGCGTATTTCATGAGTAAATGACCGGATGTATTCAGGTACAGCCGAAGGCCAGGGAAAGGGGAAGACGCCGAAAGGATACAGTTCCTGAATACTGTATGCTTGGGCACAGAGTGAATAACTGTGTGACTGTCATCGAATGAGATGGAGCGCTATCGAAGAATGTTGCAGAAGATGGATTCTTTGGATAGATGCGCGTGCGTCTATCCTTTTTAGGTTACAGGAAAATTTTCTTTGAAGATTTTCCTGTAACCTAAAAAGGAAGTCTGCGCACCATGATGTTGTTTGTGTTCCTGCAAGGCAAACCGGAAACTGTGTTTATGATAAAAAGTATGGAGGTAGTAAAATGTCAGTATTTACAGGTGCGGGTGTTGCGATTGTCACACCCATGTATGAAGATGGAACCGTTAATTATGAGAAGCTGGGAGAGCTGCTAGAAGAGCAGATTGCCGCAGGAACGGATGCGGTGATTATCTGCGGAACGACAGGCGAGTCTTCCACCTTGAGCCATGAGGAACATCTGGAAGTGATCCGGTATGGCGTGGAGAAGGTAGCAAAGAGGATTCCCGTGATTGCGGGAACTGGATCCAACAGCACAGAGACAGCCGTTTATCTTTCACAGGAAGCGGAAAAGTACGGTGCCGATGCGCTGCTGCAGGTGACTCCCTACTACAATAAAGCGACCCAGAAAGGATTGAAACAGCATTTTACAGCTGTAGCTAATTCCGTGAACATCCCGATTATTCTTTATAATGTGCCGAGCCGGACAGGCTGCAATATCCTGCCGGAGACAGTCGTGGAGTTGATCAGAAATGTTGACAATATCGTCGGCATCAAGGAAGCAAGCGGAAACATTTCACAGGTTGCCAAGCTGATGAGCCTGGCCGGTGATGAGATTGAGCTGTATTCCGGCAACGACGATCAGATTGTGCCGATCTTGTCCCTGGGCGGCAGGGGTGTGATTTCCGTATTATCCAACGTGGCTCCTCGCCAGACACATGAGATCGTGGCATCCTACATGGCCGGCGATGTGAAGAAGAGCAGTCAGATGCAGCTGGAGGCCATTGAGCTGATCGATGCACTGTTCTGTGAGGTCAATCCGATTCCGGTGAAGACCGCGCTGAATATGATGGGTAAGGAAGTAGGACCGTTGAGAGGACCGCTGTGCGAGATGGATGAAAAGAACGCAGAGCGCCTGAGAACAGCAATGAAGCATTATGGTATTCTGTAAAAGCTGAGAAAGAGTCAGGCATGTTTGACAATTCTGAAAACAGTCAGGTTTTAATACAGTAGGGAAGTTATCTGTTCAGCATTTGTACAGGAATAGTTGGAGGAGGCGGATTGAAGTGATCCGTCTGAGGAATGAAAGGACATAGAAATGGTAAGGATTATTTTAAATGGCTGCAACGGCCATATGGGACAGACGATCAGCGGTCTGGCGGCAGGAGATCCGGAGCTTGTGATCGCGGCCGGGATTGATCTGAGAGATGAGGGAAAGAACAGCTATCCGGTATTTTCTGATTTTGCTTCCTGCAATGTGGAGGCAGATGTGATTGTTGATTTTTCTTCTCCGAAGGCATTTGACGCAATGATGGATTACAGCGTGGCGCATCAGGTTCCGGCAGTGGTATGTACGACGGGGCTGAGCGAGGATCAGCTGGAGAGACTGGAGAAGGACAGCAAAAAGGTAGCGGTGCTGCGCTCTGCGAATATGTCTCTGGGCATTAATCTGCTGCTGAAGCTCCTGAAAGAGGCAGCAGCGACGCTGGCTCCCGCAGGTTTTGATATTGAGATCGTGGAGAAGCATCACAATCTCAAAAAAGATGCGCCGAGCGGAACCGCGCTGGCTCTGGCAGACAGCATCAATGAAGCGATGGATCATCAGTACGAGTACAAATATGACCGCAGCAGCGACTATCAGCCCAGAGAGAAAAAAGAGCTGGGTATTTCTTCCGTGCGCGGCGGCACGATCGTAGGCGTGCATGAGGTGCTGTTCGCAGGGACTGATGAGACGATTGAATTTACGCATACCGCCTATTCCAAGGGTGTTTTCGCAAAAGGTGCGCTTCAGGCTGCAAAATATCTTGCAGGAAAGCCCGCAGGCTATTATAATATGAGCAATGTGATCGACGGCTGAGCCATGCGGGCCGGGAGGCACAAAACTACAGAAGCCAGGGCCGGCAGGGCGCACATTGTCCGGCGGACAATGGATTTGCGCCGGCCGAAACGGAGTGCAGATGCACAGGTACGCAGGGGAAATATATCCGATATATGGCGCACCGCGCAGCATGAATACCGAGGCATTCTTGAAGAGGAGTACAATATGAAAAAAGTAGTAAAATTTGGCGGAAGTTCTCTGGCCAGTGCAGGCCAGATGGCGAAAGTGGCAGACATTATCCGGGCAGATGAGACCAGAAGATTTGTGATTCCTTCCGCTCCGGGAAAGCGCTATTCAGACGATACCAAGGTGACGGACCTGCTGTACCGCTGCTATGATGCGGCGTCCGCAGGGGAAGACATTACCGCGCATATGCAGGAGATTAAGAGCAGGTATCAGGAGATTATCGACGGACTGCATCTGGATCTGAACCTTGACGAGGAGTTTGAGGTGATCCGCGATCATTTCATGCGCCAGGCGGGCAGGGATTACGCGGCTTCCAGAGGAGAGTATCTGAACGGTATTGTGATTGCCACCTATCTGGGCTTCAAGTTTATTGATGCGGCAGAAGTAATCAAGTTCGATGAAAAAGGCAATTTTGACGGTGAGCATACAAACGCAGTGCTGAGTGCGCGCCTCAAAAATATGGAAAATGCGGTCATTCCCGGATTTTACGGTGCAATGCCGGATGGCAGCATCAAGACATTTTCCAGAGGAGGTTCTGATATTACGGGATCAATCGTGGCGCGTGCCGTGCGTGCGGATGTGTATGAGAACTGGACAGATGTGTCCGGCATGCTTGTGACAGATCCCCATGTGGTGAAGAACCCCGAGCCGATCGAGACGATTACTTACAGAGAGCTGCGTGAGCTGGCTTACATGGGAGCTACGGTTATGCATGAAGATGCGATCTTCCCGGTACGCCAGGAAGGCATTCCGATCAATATCCGCAATACGAACCGCCCGGAGGACAAGGGTACTCTGATTGTGGAGAGCACCTGCCGTCAGCCCAAGTACATTATTACCGGTATCGCCGGCAAAAAGGGATTCTGCGCGATCAATATCGAAAAAGAGATGATGAACTCTGAGATCGGTTTCGGAAGAAAAGTGCTGCAGGTGTTTGAGGAGAACGGTATTTCCTTCGAGCATACGCCCTCCGGTATCGATACATTTACCGTGCTGGTACATCAGTCTGAGTTCATGGAGAAAGAGCAGCGCGTGATCTCCGGACTTCACCGCGCCGTGCATCCGGATTCCATTGACCTGGAGTCCAACCTTGCACTGATTGCCATCGTGGGACGCGGTATGAAAGCGACGAAAGGAACAGCCGGCAGGATCTTTGCGGCACTGGCACATGCCAATGTCAATGTCAAGATGATTGATCAAGGATCCAGTGAACTGAATATTATCATCGGCGTGCGCAACGAAGATTTCGAGGCGGCTATCCGTGCGATCTACGATATTTTCGTGCTGGTGCAGCTGTAAAGCATCCTTTCATTCCACGGCATTCTTGAATCTGTGAAATAAAAATCTCCGGCAGGAGCAGATTACAGAAAATTGGTGTTTATGCAGTCGGTCTGCGTGGAGTAAAACATGGCGGAAAATGTGCAGACGGCGAAATGGATCATAAAGTCTGGCAGGATACGAGTGTATCTTTGAAAAAATGCCGCCGGATTAAGGTTATAAAAAATAGAAAATATTAAGGGAAGACCTTCTTATAAAAATAGGTGAAGGGCTTCCTTTTTTGTTTCACAGTGTTCAGTTACTATACGAGAAATCCGGAGACCGGTGCGCTTTCCTACGATGGAGTGGAAGCAGGGGGACTTACCTGATCCGGTTAAAATGATAGTTCCCAGGGCTTCTGATCGTTTTTGGCTGTCTGGTGCTGTGGCAATATATGAGGGTCGGCGTACCTGTCGGTCAGCAGAAAACAGAACGAAGATATGTGTATCTGGTGCCGGGGCATGGAGAAGAGAAAACATATATGGTGAGGCTGTCTCCGGTCTTAAATGGCGTGGCACTGGTAGAACAGATTCGGAAGGAAAATCCGGATATTGCCATTGTAGATATCAATATGCCGGGACTTGACGGACTATGCGCACTGGAAATGCTCCGGGCGGAGAAAGTGCGGATATCAGACAAAATATTTTTACCGGGTATTCCGCAGTACAGTGGGGCTCTCTCAGGGAGAATTTCGGGAGGCTGTGCTGACAGAAAGTGGCGGGAAATAACGGAAAATAAAAAAGGAAAGTTCTCATTGCAAAGATGCATGAAGGACTTTCCTTTTATATTTATAGATTATTCAATGACTTTGATCCAGCC
>CAKRNX010000147.1 GCA_934371475.1 uncultured Lachnospiraceae bacterium | reverse complement strand
TGCTTATTCTGCGTTCAAATTCCACCCACTGCTTATTTCTTTTCGCAATTGAAGCAGAGGACTTACTCGTTTCAGTTTAAAATATGTTTCCCGGAGGTTATTATGAAAAAAATACTGGTTATCGGTTCTGCCGTTGTAGATGTCGTAATTAATGTGGATCATCTTCCTTCTAAAAGCGAGGATGTTCATGTACTTTCCCAGACGATGACACTTGGCGGATGTGCCTACAATACATCCGATATTATCCGTCATTTTCGAGTTCCCTATATCCCGTATTTCCCTGTAGGAACAGGTGCATACGGCGATTTTGTACGGCAGAAGCTGGCCGAGCGCGGGATTATTTCTCCTATTCCTGATCCCGGAGAAGATAACGGCTGCTGCTACTGCTTTGTGGAGGCAGACGGCGAACGTACCTTTATCTCCCACCACGGTGCCGAATACCGTTTTCAGCGCGCCTGGTTCGACAGTCTGGATCCTTCTGAAATTAACAGCGTCTATATCTGCGGCCTTGAGATTGAAGAAACGACAGGATCAAATATCGTCTCTTTTCTGGAAGTTCATCCTGAGTTACCGGTTTTCTTCGCCCCCGGTCCCAGGCTTACCCGCATTGATCCCGGACTGATGGACCGGCTGTTTGCGCTACATCCTATCCTCCATCTGAATGAAGAGGAAGCTCTTTCCTACACCTGCAAAACCGTTATCCAGGATGCGGCCCGCAGTCTGTATCAGCTTTCCAACAATACTGTCATTATTACACTGAGTAAAAATGGCTGCTACTATTACGACGGCACACAGGAAGCTGTCATACCCGGAGTTCCCGCAGTTCAGATCGACACGATCGGAGCTGGTGATTCCCATATCGGAGCGATTATGGCCTGTCTTTTTCTCGGCAAAACTATGCCGGAGGCCATCGCCATTGCAAACCGTGTTTCCTCAAAAGTAGTAGAAACTTCCGGTGCGCTGCTCTCTGATGAAGCTTTCCGGCAGATATTCCCGGAGGAGCAGTCTGTTTCATCATAATATCAGATATGAAATAGCTCCCGTCTCTGCATCTCCCTGTCCAATCTTCTTTCTGTTGCACACGCTTGAACAGGGGTTTTTCTTGATTTTGTTAAAAAATCCGGATACACCACCTTTTTACCAAATGGATGTACCCGGATTTTTTATTTATATTGTCTCTTGCTGCTTCTATTTTATTTTTATCATAAAACAAAGCGGACATTCCATTCGTAATCCGCTTTCGCTGCCTGCTCATGAACATAGTTGCTTCGTGACTGTCAGCGGGAGCTTTTCACTCCCGCTGACACAGGCATCCCCCTGCCCCACTGTTTAGTACTCCGCGCACCTGAAGCGGGGGAATGCTTATTCTGCGTTCATGAATGACTCAGTATGTCTTGTTTTCACAGAACATCATTTTCTGTTTTTCTACGCATCATAGGATGCTAAAACTTCCATAATGGTATCCTGCAGCTTTTTCTGGTTGACATCAGTCAGAACCAGCACATTCGGTTCTTTCACAGAAGAAATCGCCTCTCTTCGCATATCGCAGATTGTCATGCCGCGGTTTACTCCCTCAGAACAGTCTACCTCTACATGCATCTTCTTTCCAGAAAATATTTCCGGCATCAGAAGATAGAGAACAGTAGCCACATCATGTACTGACGTCCCAATGCAGCCTTTATATGGTTCTGAGGCCAGATAAAACTTCAGCATCTCGCCGTATGCATGCTGCACTCTTCCTTTGTTTGCATACAGATATTCGATCCTGTCCCTGTACAGGAGACAGTTCCTGGTTACATCCAACCCACACATCACAATCGGCAGTCCGGACTGATACACGATCTGAGCCGCTTCCGGATCTTCCCAGATATTAAACTCTGCAGTCGCAGTCACATTCCCGCCAACTGCCGCGCCGCCCATCAGAACAATCTGTTCGATCCGATCTGCCGTCTCCGGAAAAGTCTTGAGCAGCAGCGCTATATTTGTCAGCGGTCCTGTCGGAACGAGTGTCATCATTTCGCCTTCCGGCAGTCCCATGATCGTGTCCCGCAGATACAGAATGCCATTTTCTGAAGCCAGAGAACCGGAGGCAGCGGGCAGCTCACAGTAGCCCAGTCCGCTCTTCCCGTGAATGTCTCCCGCCGGAACTACTTCCCTGAGCAGGGGAGCTCTTGCGCCTCTCACAACAGGGACATCAGCAGCATTCAGAAACTCTGCCAGATTTAATGCATTTGCCGTCACCCGGTCACTAGTCTGGTTCCCCGCCACTGAAGAAACGCCGCAGATATTCAGTCGGTCTCTGTTGGCAAAAGCCACTGCAAATGCCACCGCATCGTCAATACCCGGATCCGAATCAAGCCAAATATTTCTTCTATTTTCCACTTAATTTTTCCTTTCTTTTCATCATGATATAGCTGAATACAGCCAGTCCGATCAGTGTCGTCGCATACGGGATCATCTGTATCAGCTCTACCGGAATATTGGTCAGCTGCAGCTGATTACCCACGGCCTGAGCCACACCGAACAGCAGCGTCACCAGAAAACCTCCTACCGGCGTATCGCCGCCCATGGAGCTGGCAGCCAGCGCAATAAATCCCCGTCCTGCCTGCATGTCTTTTGTAAATGCGTTCATGTATCCGCCGGAGAGAAAATATCCTCCAAACGCACACAGCGCACCGCTGACAATGAGCGAAATGTACTGAACTTTCATTGAACTGATACCAACGGACTCCGCTGCATTTTTGTTTTCTCCCACAGCACGGATCTTCAGTCCCAGCGGCGTCTTATACAGAAACAGATGCATGACAATCACCATGATAATCGACAGATATGTCAGGAAATTCCGACCCGAGAGCACCTGTCCCAGGAACGGGATCTGACTGATCAGCGGAATGGCAATGGAAGGCGCCGCCACGCTGGAAAATGTAGAAGAACCTCTCTCACCGGAGAATGCCAGGAGCAGAAGTACCGTGCCGCCGCTCGCCGTCAGGTTGATTGCGATCGCTGCCAGGATCTCATCTGTTTTCAGGTTCAGAATAAAGAAAGCCAGAACCAGCCCAATCAGACCGCCCGCCACTACAGTAAGCAGCAGTCCGAGGATCCAGCTGTTTGTCAGATTGCTGAAGATAACGCCGAACAGTGCGCAAAAAAGCAGAATGCCATCCAGCGCCATGTTGCAGATCCCCGCTTTGGCAGCTACGCCCGCCGCCAGAGTAGCGAACAGTATCGGGGTCGTCGCCCGCAGAATAGAATTCAGAAATTCAGGGGTCAGTAATGTACTCCACATAATCAAACCGCCTCCTCTTCTTTTAATGATGCTTTCGCTTCTCTCGCAATCAGCTTATGTTTCGTTCCGCTCAGGAACTGCTCCGCAACTGCCAGAAGAATAATGATACCCTGTGTAATCTGCACAATCTCCAACGTTACGTCTGTCGTACGGGCCATAATAGAAGCGCCGGTGCGCAGATACGCCAGAAACAGCGCCGCCAGAGGAGTCTTCAGCGGATTATTCTTGGCCAGTGTACAGATAATAATGGCATCCCAGCCGTAACCCAGCAGGGAGGTCCATGAAAAACGGCTGTAAATCGGGCTTAACATTTCCACGCCGCCGCCAAGACCCGCTGCGGCGCCACCGATTAGCTGAGAAATCAGAATGACTTTCACGATATTGATGCCGGAATATCTGGCAAACTTCTCATTCTGCCCCGCCAGACGAAGCTCGTATCCCATCTTTGTCTTATACAGGAAAACATATCCGAGCACCGCCACTGCCAGAGCGATCACTACACCCAGATGGATTCTTGTTCCGGAAAAAAGCGTCACAAGCTCAGACTCTTTGGGGAGCTTATAGGATGCCGATCCTACCGCCGGATCACAAATAAAATGCATCAGAATATACGTACAAAACCACAGGGACAGATAGTTCAGCATCAGCGAAGATACCATAACCGAAGCGTTCGTCTTAACCTTCAGTACTGCAGGGATGGCTGTAAATGCCGCTCCTGCCAGCGCAGCCAGACACAGTGCCACAAACGGGCTTAAACCAGCGGGAAGCCCCAGGCCCAGCGCACATGCGGAAGCTACCATGCCTCCCAGGTGAAACGCACCCTCACCGGCCAGGTTAATCTGGTTTGCCGAAAACATGATGCAGACACCGGTACCGGTAAAGATCAGCGGGATCATAGCCTCCACCACATTAGCCAGATTACGTTTACTCTTAAACGGTCCTGTCACCAGCGCAATGATCGCATCCACCGGCTGTTTGCTCACCATGAAAATCAGGATAAACGATACCAGGATCGCGATCAAAATGGAAAAAAACATTCGGAAAATTTCAAATTTTTTCTCACTGTTCATAAGTCATACCTCGCAATTCATCGTCATGCTTCAGCCCCAGCATATACTGACCAAGCTCTTCCTCCGTCACGCCGGCAACGTCTGTAAACAGGCCGGAAAACTTGCCTTTATACATGACAGCCAGACGGTCGCTGAGCGCAAATACTTCATTCAGGTCAGCAGATATCAGGATAATCGCGCACCCTGCGTCCCTGTATTCCAGAAGTCTGCGGCGGATAAATTCTGCCGCTCCCACATCAATTCCTCTGGTAGGCTGATTGGCGATAATAATATCCGGCTCCGTAGAAAATTCCCGCGCCACAATTACTTTCTGAATATTACCTCCTGAAAGCATCCCCACATTCTGGCGGAATGATTTACATTTAATCAGATATTCCTTGATCAGATCCTCCGAACGTTTTTCGATCACCTTACTCTTCAGCATCATTTTCCCGGAATATTTCGGATCATTATACTGATTGGAAAACATATTTTCCATAATATTCAGATTTGCCGCACATCCGCTGCTCATGCGGTCCTCCGGAATATGTGCTACCTTCTGATTGCGGATATCACGAATGCTGAACTTCCTGATATTGGCTCCCTTGATGTCCACTTCGCCCGCATAGCTTTTGTTCAGTCCGGTCAGCGTATCAATCAGCTCTGACTGTCCATTGCCCTCTACGCCAGCGATCCCAAGGATCTCTCCTCCCTTCAGGTCAAACGAAACCCCGTCTACTTTCAATACTCCCTGGGAATTGTGTACTGTGAGATCCCTCACCTTCATAACAGTTGTTTTCAGTTGTGCCGGTTTTTTGTCAAATGTCAGCACGACTTCTCTTCCTACCATCAGTTTCGACATATCGTCTGTGCTGATTTCGGAGACATTGTATGTACCCATACTCCGGCCGCTTCTCATGATTGTTGCTCTGTCACAGATTTTTTTGATCTCATCCAGCTTGTGAGAAATAAAGATAATCGTATGACCATCACTGCGCAGCTTCTCCAGCTGAACAAACAGCTCGTCCGTCTCCTGCGGCGTCAGAACTGCGGTAGGTTCATCCAGAATCAGAATATCCGCTCCCCGGTACAGCGCTTTCAGGATCTCCACTTTCTGCTTGATACCCACAGGGATCTCTTCCACCTTTGCCGTTACATCAATATCGAAATTATACTTCTCCGCAATGTTTTTCGCCTCTTCCACTGCTTTTTTCATATTGATGAACAGACCCTTTTTCGGCTCCACACCAAGAATAATATTCTCTGCCACTGTCAGTGACGGAACCAGCATAAAATGCTGATGGACCATGCCAATCCCCTTGCTGATGGCATCCTGCGGAGAACGAATGCTCACCTCTGAGC
>CAKRNX010000146.1 GCA_934371475.1 uncultured Lachnospiraceae bacterium | reverse complement strand
AAAAATCCGGTCAATCTGATTATTATGGATGTATGTACCGCATTAAAGGCAAGTGGGCTTACGGCAGCGGCAAAGATTAAAAAGAACAGCCCGGGAATAAGGATCGTGCTTGTGACCTCTCAGCCGGAATGTGATTTTATCTATCGTGCAAAGGAAGCCGGGATTGACAGCTTCTGGTATAAGGAGCCACTGGAAAACAGTCTGCTTTCTGTACTGGACCGAACGATGGCGGGAGAATCGGTATATCCGGAGAATACACCGGTACTGAGGGTTGGAGAGGCATTGAGTACAGAGTTTACGGAAGGAGAACTGAAGGTACTGCGTGAGCTTACCGGCGGAGATACGGATGAGGAAATTGCAAATACACTGAATTTTTCGATCTGGACAGTGCGCAAATATGTAAAAATCATGCTGGAAAAAACCGGGTTTAAATCCCGTACACAGCTCGCTGTTGCGGCAAGAGAAAGCGGATTGGTGATCCGCGGGTATTGATTCAGGAATGCCGGCACATTCTTGCTGTGAAGTGGAAGTCATTTCACATCTGATATACTATTTTTAGTATAGGATTCCCCCTGTATTGACTGTATAATTGTAATATGCAAACGAAGAATTCTGTTTTTGACAGAAAAAGACGGAATATTTATAGCCAAGAAAGAGAGGATGAGCCTATGACTATGAAGAGAAGAAATCAGACAATCTGTGCAGTACTGTTATCGACACTGCTCGTCGGAATTCCTGTTCAGGCAGAGATTCCGGAGGATTCCCTTTCCGATTATATGGGAGACTGGTATGTAAACTATATGGTGGAAGAAGACACACAGCTTAACATGGCAGGACTTCTCGGCTACACGATGTTGCTTACGCTGAAGGATGACGGCACCGCCCATATGGAAATGATGATGCTGGAGGAGTCAGCAGAAGAAGAGGAAAACGAGGCAATGGAAGGAAGCTGGACGTATGCGGACGGACAGATCGTGCTGAAGATGGAAGATGAATCAGTCATGGAGCTGGACGAGGTAGAGGGTGATCTGGTTGGAAAGGCAGCGGAGGAAGACTATTCATTTCTGTTTGGCCGGGATCTGGTGAAGGAGGATATCGACTTTGAAGCATTGATGGCAGGTTCCGAAGACAAGGAGAACCAGAAGCTTGCCGATACGGAAAAGGCAAATCCGTTCTGCTATAATGCGGAGACGAACAATCTTGTGGATGTCCTTTCGGCCTATATATATGCAAATTACTACAGCGATGATTTTGTAGTGACTGTGGATGAGGCAAATAAGACTTTTACAGCAGACAGAGAGAAGAGTGATTATCTGGATGCAGTGCATTATGATGGTACCTATGAGATCACAGAGGATGAATTTGTGAACGCAGCCTGGAAGGTGCCGGACTATGATTACGAGATGACCTGTGTCGGAAGTGAATATGCAGCCCGGTGGGATAAATTTACATTGAAGGAAGATCTGAGCAATCTGGATGATGTTCTTTACAGTGTGATCAATGAGTATTCCTGGGATCATGACTACCCAAGAGAAAGCCTGACCCGGACAGAAACATCGGAGCTGGAGGGCACCGCAGTGCTCAGGGACGGCGATGCGGAAAGGTCTGCCACATATAAAATTTATGCAGGTGTGGATCCGCTCGTAAAGGTTACGATTCATGAGAACGATTCGGATATCAATTACACAAACTACTATTTTCGTGAGTAATCCCGGAACCCGGGCAAACTCTCTGTACGGAATGACGGAATGACGAATATCAGGAAAAAGAGGATACGACTATGGCAGATATCATTGTATATAAATGTCCTGCCTGCGGCGGAAAGATGGAGTTTGACAGTAAAACGCAGCATATGAAGTGCCCGTTTTGCAACACGGAGCTTAGCGTGGAGGAATATGAGGCGCGGCATCCGGAAGCGGATCTGAGTCGGAAGCCGAATGAGGAAAACGGGCAATGGACGGCGGCAAATGACGGAAGCTGGCAGGAAGGTGAGGCAGGCTCGCTTCGGGTCTATGCCTGCCCTACCTGCGGCGGCGAAATAGTAGGAGATCTTACAGAAGGGGCAGCAAGCTGCCCCTTCTGTGGGAATCCGGTTGTCATGAGAGGACAGTTTTCCGGAGAACTGAAGCCCGATTATATCATTCCGTTTCAGCATGACAAAAAGGCGGCAAAGCAGGCATACTATAAGCATCTGGAAAAGAAATATTTTATGCCGCGCGTGTTTAAGGATGAAAATCATATTGATGAGATCCGCGGAATTTATGTTCCGTTCTGGCTGTTTGATGCAGATGTGGAAGCTTCGGTACAGTACGCAATGACAGAAACAGACAGCTGGGAGTCAGGCGGTTATATTTACACGAAGAGCACAGAGCATGTTATTTATCGGGAAGGCGAGGTGGCATTCGCGGGAATTCCGTGTGACTGTTCAAAGAAAATGGATGATACGTTGATGGAGGCGCTTGAGCCTTACAATTTCCAGAAGGCAGTGCCGTTTCGGGCTGCGTATCTGGCCGGATATGTAGCGGATCGTTATGATGTTGATATGCAGGACTGCATCGCACGGGCAACCAAGCGTGCGCAGACAAGTACCGAAAAGGAAATGAAGTACGGGCTGAAAGGCAAGGGAACCATTAGGGTAATGTCAAACCGGATTCAGGTAAAAAGTGCAACCTATCATTACGCACTGTATCCGGTCTGGATTTTAAATACGACCTGGAGAGGAAAACAGTATACGTTTGCAATGAACGGCCAGACGGGAAGGATGGTCGGAGATCTTCCGTTTTCCAGGAAGGAGTTCTGGAAGTATGTGATTCCTCGTGGAATGATAGCAGGAGCCGGAATATACGCAGTGCTTGAGTGTTTTATGGTATTGTCTGTCTATCAGTGGACGGTATTCCATCTGGGACTGATGGTTCTTGCGGTGCTGGCACTGGTTGGATTGCTCCGGCTTCTGTCAAAATAGAGAGGCCGGGACAAGCGCAGAAGGAAGCGGGGAGAAAATATGAAGAAAACCGTGTTTAAAAAAATATACAGCGTTGTATTCAGGAGGTTTCTGACGTTACTGCTTCTGTGCTGTCTTGTAATTCCTTCCGGAAACAGCAGGGCAGAAGAACATCCTCTTCCATCCGGAGCAGCGCTGATACCGGACGAACGGCTTGGTCCGCGATTGGTAGATAAGGCAGAGCTGCTTACAAAGGAGGAGCAGGAGAAATTGCTGTCTCAGCTGGATGAGATCAGTGAGCGTCAGAAATGTGATGTGGTGATTGTTACTGTGCCGGGGATTGAGGGGAAGACGGCAACGGAATATGCAGATGATTATTTTGACTATCAGGGCTATGGCTATGGTGAAAAGTCAGACGGAATTATACTGCTGGTCGGAATGAAGGAACGCGTATGGGCAATCAGCACGCACGGAAGTTTTGGGATTTCCGCCTTTACCGATGCAGGACTGGACTATATAAAAGAAGACATTCGGTTTCAACTGAAAATTGATAATTATTCAAAAGCGTTTCGCGCCTTTGCGCTCCTTTGCGATCGATTTCTGACCGCAGCACATGAGGGAAATCCCTACGATGTAGGAAATCTGCCGATCAAGCATGCATCACCATCGATCCTGATCTTTTTGTTTCCGATCGGGATTCTGATCATGGCATGGAAAAGCCGTTCCAAAAAGAGGACTCTGAGATCCGTTGTGAAAAAGACAGGCGCGATATCCTATAAGGTGCCGAACAGCCTGCATCTGTGGGTGGACGAGGATCGTATTACAGGCAGTCATGTAACAAAAAGAAAACGTCAGGAGGAGAGCCGTGACCGCGGCGGGAGCAGTGGGAGCAGTGGGAGCAGCGGTGGCAGTACAACGCATACCAGCTCTTCCGGCCGGACTCATGGCGGTACGAGCGGAACGTTCTGATATCTGTATGGGAGTTAAAAACTCCCGCTGACAGTCGCGAAGCGACTGCGTTTATAAGCAAGTAGCGAAAGCGGATTACAAATGCGAATGCCCGCTTTACAGAGTATACCGGTGAAGAGCGTGAGATAATCGTGCCGGAGAGGAGGCGTGAATATGAAACAATTTCTGAAAAGAGCCATAGCTGGTGCAGCTTGTCTTGCGATAACGTTGTTGTTTGCAGGATCAGCAGCAGCGGGTGATATTTTTACGCAGCGGCAGGTGCTTGCTGAGGAGGATTGCATTTGCGGGGTTATTTTTCTTGGTTATGTCGATGGTGAAAAATATCTCGCAGATGATGAGGAATACCGTATGCAGGTGCTCAGGAACAGTGGATATACGGAGGAGTTTGATTTCCTGACAGAAATACCGTCCGATCGCATCGTAGAGACGGACTGGGGAGCGGAGCTTTACTGCATTTATCCAAGACGTGCAGATGCGGTTGTCGCGGTGAATGCATGCGGATATGAGGAGTCAGAGGAGAACGGATATGATCTCGTGGTCGGCGAGATGTTGTTTGAGAGCAGAAGCGGTGCGCCGTTTTTGTTAAGATGCAATATCAGTGATATTATGTATGATTGTCAGGTGTCAATTTTTAACCCGGATGGAACAGTGCTCACCTGGTCGCCGGCAATCAGCCTGAATGACGGATCCGTAATATTGCCGCAGGAAGGACCATCGGTCTACGATGCAACCAGAAAACCGGAGGCTGACTATGGAGGCACGGACTCTGGCGATACCGGTTATGACCATTATGATAGCGGAACGATCTGGCGCTGGAGTCTGACGGATGGCTGGGAGGTATATCCGACACCGGATGCAGGGCTTCTGTCCTACGAGGAAGTGGTGGGAGACGGCAATACGATTCTGATGGACTGCTCGATTGCGGACCGGCGAATCGTGGCGAGCCGGAGCTTTGAAGCAAACGGAGAAATCCTTCGGGTCGGATGCTATGAGTATGAGACAGATCCGGTCTGGGGGTATTGTACCTCGGTTAATTATGTGACGGAGCTGACTGCAACGGAGGCATTCCTTGGAGGAACGGCACAGAATCCGGCGGTGATGATTCATAATACGGATCAGGGTCTGTACAAGGTGAACATCTGGACAGGAGATGTTGAGTGGATCGTACCGGCCAGAGAGCTGCAGATGAGCGGAGCTATTTCTTATGTAGTTGATGACAGTATCGGAACGATCTATATGTGCGGCTACTACGGTCCGGATCCGGTGGCTATTTCACCAGATGGAGACATTCTCTGGCGGGCGGATGCAGATAACGAAGATATCTACTGGCCATACCATCTCTGCCTTGAGGATGGAATGGTAATCACGAGGTATGGCAGTTACAGTGAATATGGCGAGTTTGTTGTTGCTTATCGACAGTCAGACGGTGGAAATGAGTGGATGGATATCTGGTAACAGAAAAAGACTTTTGAGGATATTTGGGCTTCCATGTCAAGTTTGAGCGGATCCATCCGTTCCGGGACGGCAACGGCCGTGTGGGCAGATGGAAAAGAAACATGATCAGATTGTAAAACAAGAATCAATCCTTTAATTTCAGGATATAAAATTGAGGATGCAACAAACCAGTCAGAGCAGCTTACTCTTGAGATTAATGATATTGAGTCTTTATTGCAGGATGTTTCATGTGTTGTTTATGAGAAATCTGTGGAAGAAGTTACAAATGAATGACTGCAATTGTCTGGAAAAAATTAAAGCATTGTTGAAAGAATTTTATTGTTATATGATTTCGTAAGTGATATACTGAAACACAAGGAAAACCGTGTGAAATGACAGTTTGCTTTTTGCACGGTTTCCTTTATACAGGGTGGTTAGC
>CAKRNX010000145.1 GCA_934371475.1 uncultured Lachnospiraceae bacterium | reverse complement strand
GACTGTGGGGCAGTGACGTTTGTGATTTTGAGAAAACGGGAAGGGCTGCTGCAGTGCATTTACGAAAAGGGTAAAACAGACCTGGATCTGAGGCTTCTCAGGGAGGGCACCACCCTGGAACTTACAGGAATGCTGGAGAAAGATGAGCGGGCTCCGAAAGGAATTGAGATCCGCATCCAGCAGGCAAAGATCCTGTCAGAACCGCAGGAAGCAATGCCGCTGCCGATTTCCAAGTGGAAGATGAATACTTCCCTGGATGCTAAGCTGAACTACCGATCTATCTCACTGAGAAACATCCGCGAGCGCTCCAAGTTCAAGCTCCAGGAGGGGATTGTGAGAGGGTTCCGTGATTTCCTTTACAGCCAGGAGTTCACTGAGATCCACACCCCAAAGATCGGAGCCAAGAGTGCGGAGGGCGGCGCAAACCTGTTCCGCCTGGAATATTTCCACCATCCGGCAGTGCTGCAGCAGAGCCCTCAGCTTTACAAACAGATGATGGTTGGCGTGTTTGACCGGGTATTTGAGACAGGACCTGTATTCCGTGCAGAGAAGCACAACACAAAGCGTCATCTGAACGAATACACAAGCCTTGATTTTGAGATGGGATATATCGACAGTTTTGAAGATATTATGGCAATGGAGACAGGATTCCTTCAGTACACGATGGACCTGCTGAAACGCGAATATGCACAGGATCTGGAGATCCTGAATGTGGAGCTGCCAGATGTGAGCAGGATCCCGGCGGTGCGCTTTGATGAGGCGAAACGGCTGGTTTCCGAGAAATATGACAGAAAGATCCGCAACCCCTTTGATTTGGAGCCGGAAGAAGAAGCGCTGATCGGTCGCTACTTCAAGGAAGAATATGATGCGGATTTTGTATTTGTAACACATTATCCCTCCAAGAAACGTCCGTTATACGCGATGGATGATCCGGAGGATGCAAGATACACGATGAGCTTTGACTTGCTTTATCATGGCCTGGAGATCACGACAGGCGGTCAGCGTATCCATGATTACCAGATGCTTCTGGATAAGATTGCGGCAAAAGGAATGACGACGGATGGGCTGGAACAGTACCTGAACACATTCAAACATGGAATGCCGCCTCACGGAGGACTGGGTATCGGACTGGAGCGTCTGACTATGAAACTAATCGGTGAGGATAACATCAGGGAGACAACACTGTTCCCGAGAGATCTGTCCAGACTGGAACCGTAACTGGAAATACAGCAGAGGATCAAAAGGAGCGTTTAAAATGGCAAACAGTATCAGTAATGAGACAATTGAGTATGTGGGTATTCTTGCAAAGCTGGAGCTTTCAGAGGAAGAAAAAGAGCAGGCAGGAAAGGACATGAGCCGCATGCTGGATTATATTGACAAATTAAATGAGCTGGACACGAGCGGAGTGGAGCCGATGTCCCATGTTTTTCCGGTACATAATGTATTCCGGGAAGATGTGGTGGAGAATGGCGACGACAGAGAAAATATGCTGAAGAATGCACCGGAGCAGAAGGATGGTTCATATAAAGTACCCAAGACGGTTGAGTAGAACGGAAAGCTGAGGGAAAGATGGATATTTTAGATTTCACTGCCGCAGAGCTTGGCAGAAAAATAAAAGAAAAAGAAGTATCGGTGCGGGAAGCGGTACAGGCTTCTCTGAACCGGATTGCAGGAACTGACCAGGAGCTGAACTGCTTTGTAACAGTAGATGAGCAGGGAGCTTATGAGCAGGCAGAAAAAATACAGAAGCTGATTGATCAGGGTGAGCTGACAGGACCGCTGGCAGGTGTGCCGGTGGCTGTCAAAGACAATATGTGTACGCAGGGAATGCGCACGACATGCAGTTCCCGGATTCTTGGAAATTTTGTCCCCACTTATTCGGCAGAAGCAGTGGAGAATATCAGAAAAGCAGGAGCAGTCATTATTGGCAAGACCAACATGGACGAGTTCGCCATGGGAAGTACAACAGAGACTTCCGCATTTGGTCCGACCAGAAATCCCTGGAACACAGAACATGTGCCCGGTGGGTCTTCCGGCGGTTCCTGCGCCGCAGTAGCAGCAGAACAATGCTGGTTTGCACTTGGCTCTGATACCGGCGGTTCCATCCGTCAGCCCAGTTCTTTCTGCGGAGTGACAGGCATCAAACCTACGTATGGTACGGTATCACGTTATGGTCTGATTGCCTACGGCTCTTCCCTTGATCAGATCGGACCGGTAGCAAAAGATGTGACCGACTGTGCGGTTGTACTGGAGGCGATTGCTTCTTACGATAAAAAGGACAGCACATCCGTGCGGAGGGAAGATCTGGATTTCACATCGGCTCTGCAAGAGGATGTGACAGGAATGCGGATCGGTATTCCAAGAGATTATCTGGGAGAGGGTCTGGATCCTGAAGTGAGAGCGGCTGTGTTAAAGGCAGCAGAGACGCTGAAAGAGAGAGGTGCTCAGGTGGAAGAGTTTGACCTGAGTCTGGTGGAATATGCGATTCCGGCATATTATGTCATTGCTTCTGCAGAAGCCAGCTCCAACCTGGCCCGTTTTGATGGTATTAAATACGGATACCGGACAGAGGAATACGCAGGTCTACACAACATGTACAAGAAAACCCGTTCCGAGGGTTTCGGACCAGAGGTAAAACGTCGGATTATGCTGGGTTCTTTCGTGCTCAGCTCCGGATATTATGATGCTTATTATCTGAAAGCGTTGCGCACAAAAGCACTGATCAAGCAGGCGTTTGACCGTGCATTTGAAAAATACGATGTGATCCTGGGACCGACATCTCCCACCACAGCGCCCCGTATCGGCAGCTCGCTGAGCGATCCGCTGAAAATGTATCTTGGTGATATTTATACGATTTCAGTCAACCTTGCAGGACTGCCGGGCATGAGTGTCCCGATGGGAACGGACAGTCAGGGCTTGCCCATCGGCGTACAGCTGATCGGCGACTGCTTCAAAGAGAAGAATATCATCCGGGCCGGATATACGCTGGAACAGTCCAGAGGACCGTGGAAAGCACCTGAGCTGACAGCGGCAAAGAAAGGGGCGAACTAATATGTCGAAACAGTATGAGACCGTCATTGGTCTGGAGGTTCATGTAGAACTGGCTACCAAAACCAAAATTTTCTGTGCCTGCTCTACAGCATTTGGAGGAGCGCCTAACACACATACGTGTCCGGTGTGTACCGGAATGCCCGGTTCTCTGCCTGTATTAAATAAGAAAGTAGTGGAATATGCGATGGCCGTTGGTCTGGCTGCAAACTGTAAGATTCATCAGTATTCCAAGTTTGACCGGAAGAATTATTTCTATCCGGACAACCCTCAGAACTATCAGATTTCCCAGCTGTATCTGCCGATCTGTTATGACGGCGGCATTGAGATTGATACGCCGGCAGGGAAAAAGACGATCGGCATCCATGAGATTCATATGGAAGAGGATGCCGGAAAACTGATCCATGACGAGTGGGAAGACTGTACCCTGGTGGATTACAACCGAAGCGGTGTACCTCTGATTGAGATTGTATCTGAGCCGGATATGCGCAGCGCGGACGAAGTGATCGCCTATCTTGACAAGCTGCGCCTGATTATTCAGTATCTGGGTGCTTCCGACTGCAAGCTCCAGGAGGGCTCCATGCGTGCGGATGTAAACCTGTCTGTGCGTGAGGTCGGATCTGAGAAGCTGGGTACGAGAACGGAGATGAAGAACCTGAACTCGTTTAAGGCGATTGCTCATGCGATTGAGGGAGAACGTGCCCGCCAGATTGAGCTGCTGGAAGAGGGAAAGGCTGTGGTGCAGGAGACCAGACGGTGGGATGATAATAAGGAATATTCTTATGCCATGCGTTCCAAAGAGGATGCACAGGATTACCGTTATTTCCCGGATCCTGACCTTGCTCCGATTGTAATCAGCGATGAGTGGATCCGGCAGATCCGTGACCGTCAGCCTGAACTGAGGACAGAGAAGCTGGAGCGATATAAGAAAGAGTTTGATATTCCAGATTATGATGCGCAGATTATCACAGGATCCAAAGCTTTGGCAGATCTGTTTGAAGAGACGGCAGCTCTCTGCGGTAATCCCAAGAAAGCGGCGAACTGGATCCTGGGCGAGACGCTTCGCCTGCTGAAGGAGAAAGAGATGGAGCCGGAAGAGATCCGTTTTTCAGCTGAAAATTTGAGCCGACTGATCAAACTGACGGAAGCCGGTACAATCAACAGCAGCGTGGCCAAGGAAGTATTCGGGACTATGTTTGAGGAAGATATGGATCCGGAGCAGTACGTAGAAGAAAAAGGTCTCAAGACTGTTAGCGATGAGGGCGCGCTCAGGGAGTCCATTGAGAAAATTGTGGCGGATAATCCGCAGTCCGTGGCAGATTACAAGGGCGGAAAGCAGAAAGCAATCGGTTTCCTGGTGGGACAGACGATGAAAGTGATGAAGGGAAAAGCAGATCCTGCTTCCGTGAATAAAATCTTGAAAGAAATCCTGGATCAGGCGTGATCGGGATACGTTACAAGAACAACTCCGGCATGTAAAAAGACGTGCCGGAGATTTTTTATGAAAGTTTTCTTGAGTTCTTCTCCGCTGAAAGCTATAATGAAAACAGATTCAAGAATGAAGGAGATGCCATGAAAACAGAAAAATCAGGGAAAGCAGTTGTAATGATGCTGCTGGTCGGAGTCTCATTGCTGACAGTCGGGTGCAGCAGGAGTACCATCAATTATCAGATCGCGGAAAGTATAGGGACCGTGGGAATGTATGAAAATAATGAGCCGGTGGAGACGCCGCAGATGCAGGTAGAACGGGAACAGAAGGAGTCCCAGCAGACCAGAGAGGCCGGACTCCAGGCAAAGCTTGACGAGGCACAGAAGCTGGCGGAAGGTTACTGGTACGAAGAGGCATCGGCCCTTCTCGGGGAACTGACCGGGGAGGAAGCTCAGGATGAGCGGGTTGTAGCTGCCCTGGCCAGCTACCAGGAGGCAAAAGACAGTATGACGGTCTATGAGGGAGATATCCCGCACCTTTGTTTCCCGGGTCTGATCGAAGATACCATGCGGGCTTTTGACGGAGATGACATGTCCTATACATACGACAGTTCCATGGTGACGACAAAAGAATTTAAGGCAATCCTTCAGAGTCTTTATGACAATAATTATATTCTGATTGATATCCACAGCATTGCGGCAGAGACGACAGATGCCAGGGGTGTGACGATGCTGGAACAGCATCAGCTGATGCTGCCGAAAGGCAAAAAACCTGTCATTATTTCGCAGGATAATCTGAATTATTCCGGGATCAAGAATGGCGACGGGATTGCAACCGGATTGGTTTTGGACAGTGACGGCAATGTGAAAGCGCGCTATACGGATGACGGCGGGCATGAGCTGAAGGGTGACTATGATCTGGTTCCGATCCTGAATACATTTGTGGAAGAACATCCGGATTTCTCCATGCAGGGAGCCAGAGGAATTGTGTCAGTGTCAGTGTCGGAAGGGATTTTTGGATACGAGATTGCGGACAGCGGAGCAGTCAGCAATGAGGATAACCGCAATGCTGTTACGGCAATTGCACAGAAGCTGACGGCGGACGGATGGGATATCGCCTGTGCCGGGTACAGCCACGGCTATATGAATGATATGGATACTTCCGCACTGCAGACAGATATCGGAAAGTGGCTTGATGAAGCAGGAAGCCTGGTGGGAGATACAGATATTCTGTTTTATCCGTATGGAGCTGAGGTGGAGTATCCCAGCGATCAGCTGAACTGCCTGATTGACCAGGGCTTTATCTATC
>CAKRNX010000144.1 GCA_934371475.1 uncultured Lachnospiraceae bacterium | reverse complement strand
AACAGACCCTCTTTTGTAGATGCAGGCGATCCGGTTCACGCTGATGAACTTTATGAATATATCATTGCGGAATGCAGAAAGCAAATTCCTGTGGTCGAAACAGGAGAATTTGGAGCAGATATGAAAGTGAGCCTGTGCAATGATGGGCCGTTTACCATTATTCTGGAGGATTAACGGAATGCAGATGCGCTGTGAGGAACGCTGTGCAGCTGCGCATTTTATGATAAAATGATAAAAAAGCAGAAATGGGGATTGGGAGGTAACGATTATGAATCTGAACTTGAGATCTGCTGAAACATGTAAGTTTGATGCGGTATCGCTGGGAGAAGTGATGCTGCGTTTGGATCCGGGCGAGGGAAGGATACGGACAGCGCGTTCATTCAAAGCCTGGGAAGGCGGCGGAGAATACAATGTCATTCGTGGCCTGAGAAAGTGTTTCCGCATGAATACAGCCGTGATTACCGCATTTGCAGACAACGAAATCGGTATGCTGATGGAAGATTTTATCAATCAGGGCGGCGTGGATACATCTCTGATCAAATGGATGAAAACGGACGGGATCGGCCGCATCTGCCGCAACGGTCTGAATTTTACAGAGCGGGGATTTGGCATCCGGGGAGCTGTGGGATGTTCTGACAGGGCTAATACGGCAATCTCAAAAGCAACGCCGGAAGACTTTGATTTTGATTATATTTTCGGAGAGCTGGGTGTGCGCTGGCTGCATACCGGTGGGATTTACGCAGCACTTTCAGAACAGTCCTGTGAGACTGTTCTTGCCGCCATCAAAACAGCAAAGAAATATGGGACGGTTGTATCGTATGATCTGAATTACCGCCCTTCGATGTGGAGCGCAATAGGAGGTATCCAGAAGGCGCAGGAGGTAAATAAAGAAATTGCCCGATATGTGGATGTCATGATCGGCAATGAGGAAGATTTTACAGCCTGCCTGGGGTTTGAGATTGAAGGAAAT
Organism: uncultured Lachnospiraceae bacterium; assembly: GCA_934371475.1. Classification (GTDB taxonomy): domain Bacteria; phylum Bacillota; class Clostridia; order Lachnospirales; family Lachnospiraceae; genus Merdiplasma. The sequence continues at coordinate 4,863 of CAKRNX010000144.1, read as the reverse complement.
GATACAGGACTCAGGCAGCTGAATCTGGAAGGGTATAAAAAAATGGTCAGTGAGGCGGCCAAAGAATATCCAAACTTTAAAGCAGTTGCAACGACGCTGCGTACCGTAAAAACGGCAACCGTCAATGACTGGAGTGCAATCTGCTGGGCTGACGGAGAAATTTACAAGGCTAAAGATTACAAAGATCTGGAAATCATGGACCGGGTCGGCGGAGGTGATTCGTTTGCTTCAGGTCTGATCTATGGTCTGATGACCACGCAGGATGCGGCCAGGGCAGTGGAATACGGCGCTGCTCACGGAGCACTGGCGATGACCACGCCGGGAGATACTACAATGGCAAGTAAAAAAGAAGTAGAAGCGATTATGGGCGGTGCAGGGGCAAGGGTACAGCGATAGTGCAGCTGCAAAATACTCTTGACAATCACCGGTAAATAGTGGTAATTTCAAATCGGTCTCTGACATCTGTTCTGTGATGCTACTGACAGATGTATGACCGTATAAAATCAAAAGAACAGGTGAGGTAGGAAGTTATGCAGGAATTAAAACCGATTAAAGAAGGTAAAGTACGTGAGATCTATGACAATGGCGACAGCCTGATCATGGTAGCTACGGATCGCATCAGCTGTTTTGATGTCATCCTGAATAATGTGGTAAGCAAAAAAGGCACTGTTTTGACTCAAATGTCAAAATTCTGGTTTCAGCTGACCCAGGATATCCTCCCTAATCATATGATATCGACAGATGTAAAGGATATGCCGGAGTTTTTTCAGCAGGAAAAATTTGACGGCAACAGTATGCTGTGCCGCAAACTTCACATGCTTCCGCTGGAATGTATTGTCCGCGGATATATTACAGGCAGCGGATGGGCAAGTTATCAGAAAGATGGTGCAGTCTGTGGGATCCGTCTTCCGGAAGGGCTGAAAGAGTCTGATAAACTGCCTGAACCGATCTATACTCCTTCCACAAAGGCAGAGATCGGAGATCATGATGAAAATATTTCCTATGAACAGAGTATTGTCCATCTGGAAAAATATTTCCCTGGCAAAGGAGAAGAGTATGCCACAAAGCTGCGCGATTATACAATTGCCCTTTATAAGAAATGTGCTGAGTATGCGCTGGGCAAAGGCATTATCATTGCAGATACCAAGTTTGAATTTGGTCTGGATGAGGATGGAAATATTGTGCTGGGAGATGAAATGCTGACACCTGATAGTTCCCGTTTCTGGCCGGCACAGGGATATGAGCCGGGTCATGGTCAGCCATCATTCGATAAACAGTTTGCCCGCGACTGGCTGAAGGCAAATCCGGACAGCAACTGGACGCTTCCGCAGGAGATTGTGGACAAGACGATTGAGAAATATCTGCAGAGTTATGAGATGCTGACAGGAGAGAAGCTGTCATGAAAGTTGTCACCTTTGGAGAAATTATGCTCCGGCTGAAAACGCCGGAGCATCTTAGAATTATTCAGACTGATTCTTTTGAAGCCAGTTATGGCGGCGCTGAGGCAAATGTAGCCGTATCGCTGGCTATGATGAATGATCCGGTATCATTTGTCACCAAGCTGCCGGATAATCCGGTAGGCATGGCGGCTTTGAATGAGGTCCGGCGTTTCGGAGTAGATACGTCAAAGGTTCTTCACGGCGGTGAACGGCTTGGTACATACTTTTTTGAAAAAGGATGCAATATCCGGCCTACCAATGTAGTGTATGACAGAAAATACAGTGCATTGTCAATGGCTGATGCATCAGAGTTTGACTGGGAAACGATTCTGAAAGATGCTGATATTTTCTATTTTTCAGGAGTGACACCTGCAGTCAGCGATCAGATTGCACAAGCCGTAGAACAAGCATTAATATACTGCCAAGATCATGGCCTTCAGGTTGTCTGCGATCTGAATTACCGTTCCAAAATGTGGAATACAGAGAAAGCTCAGAAGGTGATGCGCAGGCTGATGAAGTATGTCACATTGTGCATTGCCAATGATGAAGATTTTGAAGCCACGCTTGGGATCCACGCATTTGACGGTGATCTTTCCAGAGGAATTGATCAGATCACTACCTACAAAGAAGGAATGCAGGAGATCCTGAACCAGTACCCGAACTGTCGCGCGGTAGCCAGTGTACTGCGGGATATTCATTCCGTAGAAGATGGCGATTGGATGGGCATTTATCTGAAAGACGGCGTATTTTACGAGACGCCGATTCATACTGTACACAGTCTGGAAGCCGTTGGAGCAGGCGATGCTTTCGCTGGGGCACTGCTTCATGGTCTGGCAAGAGAGTTCCCGCCTCAGAAACTGATTGACTTTGCCATTGCGGGCAGTGTCATGAAGCTTATGATCCAGCATGATTTCAATGTAGTAACTGAAGGAGATATTCTGCGGATCATGAAAACTTCCGACACAAATTTGAGCAGATAATTACGGTTCTCTCAGCTTGACTGCGGAGGCTGCCATGCGTCTCCGCTGATCATCCATCGCCGCATAGTGTTTTTTTGTCGTATTGACATCTTTATGTCCGAGAACATCGGCTACCAGATAAATATCGCCTGTTTCGCGGTACAGTGCCGTACCATAAGTACTGCGAAGCTTATGCGGTGTGATTTTTTTGGCAGTCGTAACTTCCCGGGCATATTTTTTTACCATATTTTCAACTGCCTGAACGCCCATGCGTTTGCGCTGGGTAGAATAGAAGAGAGCGTTTTCGTGTCCGGCCAGGGGAGTGATGCTTTTGCGGAATTCAATATAATTCCGCAGAGCTTTTTCCACTTCATCGCCAAAATAGACAATCATTTCTGAACCGCCTTTGCGCACAAGACGGATCCCGTTATTTTTAAAGTCCACATCTTCAAGATCCAGCCCGACACATTCGGATACCCGAATCCCGGTACCCAGCAGAAGCGTTACAATGGCCAAATCACGGACTTTTGTCTTTTCATAATAGATTTTCTTCTGACCGCTTAGATCATCGCCTCCGTGCTCGATATAATCCAGCAGAGAAGCTGTTTCATCATCATCCAGCCGTATAATGGCCTTATCATGTATCTTGGGCATATCAACCAGTAATGTAGGGTTTTTCGTAATCATCTGGTGTTTATAAAAATAGGAATAAAAACTGCGCAATGCGGACATTTTCCGTTTCAGCCCGCGTTCACCGTTGGTCATCTGGGCATTGCGGCAGGAACCGGCCATGGAAGTGTCAATTTCATATACCTTAAGATATTCTTGATATTCCTCAATATCCACAGCCTCAAGCTGATCCAGCACAGTGACCGGAATGTTTGTGATTTCCTGTTTCTGAAAAATGGGATTTGACTCCTGCAAATAGCGGAAAAACGTCCGGATATCATAAGCATAAGAAAGCCTCGTTTTTGTTGAGGTAGTAGGCTCAATGGCACGAAAATAAACTTTGCTGAATGTCGGCAGTGTTTTCAGAACTTCACGCAGCTGAAGTGTATTTTGGATATCCATTTGATCATGGTAAGTTTTGGGCTGATTGTCGGGCATAAAAGAGTTCCTCCTATCTGTTTTTATATCTATTTGAAAAACATGTGTTTTGCGTATAGATATATCACTTCTTCTATCATAGACTTTTGCAGCTGAAATGTCAAGGAATTTAAAACATACTTGTTATTTCACAGAATATAATTTCCTGTGAAATAACAAAACTGCCAAGCCGGACTCTCGTCAACTACTTGGCAGTTTTGGAATACATGATTATTTATAATTACTTATTCTGATACGTACAGATCACTTTTGCTTTACCGGATGCTCAGCTGATATATGGTTGATCCGGTATAATTGCCATCTGCATCATAGAAATCTACAGTGAACGCAGTATCTCCACTCTGGAAACATGTAACCTGGAAGGAAGCTGCATCCGGTGACAGATCTGTCGTATTAAAAGAAATCATGGATTCATCATAATCACTGATGGATGCATAAGTCTGATTTTCATCAAAATATACATTTCCTGTTAAAACGCTGCCGGGCGTCACATCTGCCAGTCTGGCAATATCTACAGAAACACCGTAAGTGTCTGTCTGGATGGCTGTAGCGGTTTCTACGTCAGCTGCTCCGCCAAAGGTATTTGCTGCGATCTGAGCTGCCAGTGAGGGATCTTCTGTTTTGACTACTACTGCGCTGATCTGTGCTGTGAAGCTGCGGGATGCGGGAAGGTTATTGCTGAGGTTGATGGTAACAGCTGTTCCCTCTGTCTCATCCCATCCTGTACAGTAATTTGTTCTGTCATTGTCGGAAATCTCGGAAGAAATAACCTGACTGCTGTCAGACAGATCTGTATATCCGAACTGATTGCCGTTTTCGTCAGTAATTGTTACAGAGCCGGATACTACAACGATATTGCTGTCCTGGAACAGGATCCTGATCTGACCGGTTCCGGCTGCAGGAATGGTACCCTGATCTCCGTTCTGCCCGGAAGCTGCGGAAACAACATAGAAGCCGCCGGTGATCTGCTCGCCAGTCACTTCTTCAGCAGGTGCTTCTGTGATAGTTTCTGTCTCGGCCGGAGCATCTTCGGAAGGAGTTTCAGCAACAGGCTCTTCAGTCGGTGTTTCCTCTGAAGGAGTTACCTCAGAAGGCAGATCAATATTGGTATCGCTGCCTTCTGTTTCAGTAGATGGAGCCGGTTCAGCAGTCTCAGACGGAGCCGGTTCGGGGGTTTCTACATTGGTGCCATTATTGTCAGAAGCTTCTGTTTCAGAACTGTTATAACTGTCAGAGGTCGAAATTTCAAAACCATTGTCTGATGCGGGAGTTTCTGTTTCCGGTTCAGTTTCAGCCGCAGTTTCCTGAGTAGAGTTTGTAATCACATCTTCGCCGAGCGCACTGTCATCAGTCTTGTT
>CAKRNX010000143.1 GCA_934371475.1 uncultured Lachnospiraceae bacterium | reverse complement strand
GTGAAAGAGCTGGGAGAGAACACATTGGTTAAGATCCCGTCTGTGAGAGAGGGATTTAAGGCGATGAAAATGCTGACGGCAGAGGGGATCCGGGTGACTGCCACAGCAATCTATACGCCCATGCAGGCATATCTGGCGGGCAAATGCGGAGCGTCCTATGCGGCACCCTATATCAACCGCATCGACAATATGGGATACAACGGAGTGCAGGTGGCAAAACAGATCCACGATATTTTCAGAACAAATCAGCTGCACACAGAGATCCTGGCGGCCAGCTTTAAAAATTCGCAGCAGGTGCTGGAGCTGTGCGAATACGGTGTGGGAGCGTCTACAGCTGCTCCGGATATTATTGAAGGGCTGGTAAAGAATCAGGCAATCACCGCAGCGATCGGCGCTTTTACGGAAGATTTTGAAGGACTGGCAGGGATAGGAGCAACAATGAGCAACTGCTAGGGGAGAGGTGTATATGCAGATACTGACAGTAGATATTGGGGGGACTTTTATTAAATATGCCTGTATGCAGGAGGACATGTCTGTTCTGGCGAAGGGGAAAATCCCTACGCCGCAGGAGGGCAGGGAAGCGCTGATTGAGGCGATCGGGCAGATTTACGATCAGATGCCGCAGGTAGACGGGATTTCCATCTCCATACCCGGCATTATTGATCCGGAAAAAGGATACTGTGCGATGGGCGGTGCGCTGCAGTACAACAATGATTTTTATATGAAGGAACGCCTTTATCAGAGGTGCCCGGTAAAGATCTGTATGGAAAATGATGCGAACTGTGCGGCAATGGCGGAGGCGGCTGTGGGGAGTCTGAAAGATGTGGAAGACGGATTTGTCCTGATTCTCGGAACCATGATCGGAGGCGGGCTGATCCGCAATCACCGGCTGCTTCGAGGGAAACATTTTTCTGCGGGAGAAGTTTCCTATATAAATACCATGCGGGATGGAATGCCGCATTATGAAAATGTCTGGGGAAACCGGGGTGGTGCATCGGGGCTGTGCAGAATGTATGCGGCGAGAAAAGGCATGAAGCCGGAACAGGTAGACGGTATTATGGTGTTTGATGCGGTACATGCGAGGGAAAGAGATGCGATAGAGTGTCTGGATCTCTTTACGAGAGAAATTGCGATCCAGCTGTTTAACATCCAGACGATCCTGGATCTGGAGCGTTTTGCTATCGGAGGCGGGATCAGCGCGCAGCCGATATTGATCGAAAGGATCCGCGATCAGCTGGATACGCTGTACAGAGAATGTCCGTACCAGGTACCGCGGGCGGAGGTAGTGGCCTGCACATTCCGCAACGACGCAAACCTGATCGGAGCACTGCAGTGTTTTCTGGCATCATAATAAATAATAGATAACGGCTTCCTGAGTTTTTGATATGCTCCCTTTTAGGCAGACAAGTGGATGAATAAAAACTTGTTGCCTGAAAGGGGGTATTTTTATTTAACAGAAAACGGTATGCGCAGCCTGCTCACGCACAGGGAAAAGCTGTGATGTCAAAGTTTTGATTAGCGGAGAACTGCAACAGCGGCAGGATCCGCCTGGATACGGATGCCATGATAAACTACAGTTACCGTTTCGGCGTCAGGATTTGTTGTGGTCTGCGGGAGTGTACGGAGCACACTTTCATTCTGTTAGTGCTTGAAATCCCTGTTTAATATATATATAATAGGAATATTGTGAAGAAAACTGCTTTATGACTATCTTTGAAACATAACCCTGAAAGGAAAAATATGAGAAAGCTCGCTTTAAGTGATGAAATATTGTTAAGTATTGAAAAACCGGCCCGCTATATCGGAAATGAAGTCAACTCGGTGATGAAGGACAGAGACAGCGTGCAGGTGCGGTTTGCCATGTGTTTCCCGGACGTGTATGAGATCGGCATGTCCCATCTGGGCATTCAGATCCTGTACGACATGTTCAACAAGAGAGAGGATACCTGGTGTGAACGGGTCTATTCCCCGTGGACGGATCTGGACCGGGTATTGCGGGAAAAACAGATCCCTCTGTTTGCGCTGGAGTCCCAAGATCCTGTCAAGGAGTTTGATTTTCTGGGCATTACGATTCAGTATGAGATGTGCTATACCAATATTCTCCAGATCCTGGATCTTTCCCGGATCCCGCTGATGGCGGCGGATCGGATGGAGGAAGGCCATGACTGGGAGTGTCCGCTGGTGATCGGCGGCGGTCCCTGCACCTACAATCCGGAGCCGCTGGCAGAGTTTTTTGATCTGTTCTATATCGGAGAGGGCGAGACCGTGTATGACGCGCTGCTGGATCTATACAAGACCTGCCGGGCGGAAGGCTGCAGCAGACGGGAGTTTCTGCACCGGGCAGCCAGGATTCCAGGTATCTATGTCCCGTCGCTCTATGAGGTGAGCTACAAAGAGGACGGTACCATTGAGGCGTTCACTCCGCTGGAACAGGATATTCCGACAGTGATTGAGAAACAGATTGTGATGAACGTGACGGATTCCACATATCCGGAGAAGCCGGTGGTGCCCTTTATCAAAGTGACGCAGGATCGTGTCGTGCTAGAGATCCAGAGAGGCTGTATCAGAGGATGCCGTTTCTGTCAGGCCGGAATGCTGTACCGTCCAACCCGTGAGAGGGATCTTGAGATACTTAAACAGCACGCCAGAGCCATGCTGGAGAATACGGGGCATGAGGAGATTTCGTTAAGTTCATTAAGTTCCAGCGATTATTCTCAGCTGGAAGGGATCGTCAGCTTTCTGATTGATGAGTTCCGGGACAAAAACATTAATATCTCATTGCCGTCTCTGCGTATTGATGCATTTTCGCTGGATGTTATGAGCAAGGTGCAGGATGTGAAAAAGAGCAGTCTGACGTTTGCGCCGGAGGCGGGATCTCAGAGACTTCGCGATGTCATCAACAAAGGACTGACGGAGGAGATTATTCTAAAGGGTGCGGATGAGGCGTTCCGCGGCGGCTGGAACAAGGTAAAGCTGTATTTTATGCTGGGGCTTCCCACAGAGAATGAGGAGGATCGCAAGGCGATCGCCCATCTGGCCAATGAGATTGCCGTGAAATATTATGAGATTCCTAAGGATCAGAGAAACGGAAAATGTCAGATTACTGTGAGCACATCATTTTTTGTGCCAAAGCCGTTTACACCGTTCCAGTGGGCGTCCATGTTCATGCCCGGCGATTATCTGGGATTTGCCAGGACAGTGAATCATGAAATCAAATCCATGCTGAACCAGAAGAGTATCCGCTATATGTGGCACGAAGCGGATGTGACGGTGCTGGAAGGGTTCCTGGCGCGCGGCGACAGACGTACTGCAAAAGTGATCCTGGAGGCATATCGGCTTGGCGCGCTGTTTGACGCCTGGACTGAGTGCTGGGATTATGAGAAATGGCACAGGGCATTTGAAAATACCGGTATTGATATGCATTTTTATACAATGCGCCAGCGTGCGGATGACGAGATTTTCCCGTGGGATTTCATCGATATCGGTGTGACAAAGAAATTCCTGCTTCGCGAGTGGCACAGGGCAAGAGAAGAGCAGGTGACAACGCCAAACTGCCGGATGAAATGTTCCGGGTGCGGAGCCGGAAGATACAAAGGAGGTGTCTGTATTGAAAGTAAGAATTAAATTTGCCAAACAGGGCGTGATGAAATTTATCGGACATCTGGATATTATGCGGTATTTTCAGAAGGCGCTGCGCCGGGCGGATATCGATATTAAATTTTCAGAGGGCATGAGTCCCCACATGATTATGTCCTTCGCGGCTCCGCTTGGCGTGGGGCTGACCAGTGACGGAGAATACGTGGACATTGAGCTGCGCACGCCGATTTCCACAGCGGAGGCAGTGAGCCGCCTGAATGCGGTCATGGTAGAAGGGATGGAGATTCTGGACTTCCGCCGGATTGAGGAAGGCAAGGCCGGAAAAGCGATGTCGCTGGTGGCTGCGGCGGATTATACCGTGCGCTTCCGGAAGGGATATGCACCGAAAGAAGACTGGCAGTCTGATATCTCCGGATTTTTTGCAAGGAAATCGATTCCGGTGATAAAAGAGACCAAAAAGGGAGAGTCAGAGGTGGACATCCGCCCCATGATTTATCAGATGAGCGTTAATGCGGGCACCGTTTTCATGCGGCTGGCTACCGGCAGTGTAGCCAATCTCAAACCGGAACTGGTGATGGAGAGCTACATGAAGTGGAGAGGATTTGAGATGCCGCCCTTTTCACTGGAGGTAAACCGCTGTGAGGTATATGCGGATCTGGGAAAAGGTGGGAAGCATAAATTTGTATCGCTGAATGATCTGGGAGAATGCATTGAATAGATACTGTATAGCAAAAATGAGAGGAAAAATCCTCTCTTTTCTGCTGGATGAAGGCGGACATGCGCTGGAAATCCATGCAGACGGTGAGAAGGAGTGCGCCGCAGTGGGAAATATTTATATCGGGCGGGTTCAGTCCGTGTCAAAAAACATCCGGGCGGCGTTTGTGGAGATTGAACACGGAGTGATCTGTTACCTTCCGCTGGATGATCTGAAGGATCCATGCTATACCCGCAAGGGTCCCTGTCCGTCGATCCAGCAGGGAGATGAACTGGTGGTGCAGATTTCCAGAGAGGCAATTAAGACAAAGGCACCCGCGCTGACGACGAGGCTGAGTATGCAGGGCGTTTACAGTGTGCTGGATATGGCGCATCCCGGTGTGGGTGTTTCCAAAAAAATCAGGGAAGCGGACCGGGAGCGGCTGAAAAAACTGGGGCAAAGCTTTCTGGATGAGAGAGCTGACTGTCAGCGGGGATACGCGGGGCGGAGCGCAGCAAATGAGGCCGGGGCTGTCCCGGGGTTTGGAGTAGTGCTTCGCACGAATGCAGCGTCAGTTCCGGAGGAGACAGTAATGGAGGAACTGCAGGTACTTGCGTCAAAGCTGGAGCATATTGTGACAGCGGCGCCGTACCGCACCTGCCATTCCTGCCTTTACCGGAAACCGGCTGCTTGGCTGGGAAGGCTGCAGTCTCTGAACCGGGAAGCGACAGAGGCCATTGTGATCGAAGATCAGGATCTGCTTGCGCAGGCAGATGCATGGCTGGAAGAACAGTGCGGGGATCACTTCTGGAAAGAACGGATCAGGCATTATCAGGATCCGCTGCTTTCCATGGTAAAGCTCTATTCGCTGGAAAAAGAACTGGAGGATGCACTCGCGGAGAGGGTATGGCTGCGGTCAGGAGCTTACTTGGTGATTCAGCCCACGGAGGCTCTGACAGTCGTGGACGTGAATACAGGCAAAAACGAAAAAGGGAAAGAGAAAGAAGAGACAGTCTGCAGAGTGAATCTTGAGGCGGCGCGGGAGACAGCACGGCAGATGCGACTGCGCAATCTTTCAGGGATTATCGTAATTGACTTTATCAATATGGAGCAGGAGATATCGCGCAGGCGCGTGATGGAGGAGCTGAGAAGCTGTCTGGCAGCGGATCCCGTCCAGGCTCATGTGATTGATTTTACCAGGCTCGGACTGGTCGAGGCAACGCGCAAAAAGGTGGAGCGTCCGTTGAGAGAACAGCTTGCTTGAACTGGAGCAACGCTGTGCTGTCAAAACAGTGGCTTGCGGAGGTTGAAAAGCACACTTTTGTGAAAACAAAAAGTGTGTAACAGCGTAAATGCGATAATGTCAGAGAGGATAGCAGAGTAAAATGAAAAACACAAAATATTTAAATCTCAGGTACATGATGATGCAGGTAGCGTACTGGGCCAGTTACTGTGCATTGAACGGATATGCGGCGGTGTTCCTGGAAGATAAGGGTTTCAGTGCCGGACAGACCGGGATATTGATGGCAGTCGGCAATGCGCTGGCGGCGGTGCTGCAGCCGGT
>CAKRNX010000142.1 GCA_934371475.1 uncultured Lachnospiraceae bacterium | reverse complement strand
GTACAATACCAGGCTGATCTATCCGCCGGCGGATGATATCTTTAATGCTTTTGCATTTACACCTCTGCATGAAGTAAAAGTAGTAATTTTAGGGCAGGATCCATATCATGGAGATGGACAGGCTCATGGGCTGTGTTTTTCTGTAAAACCGGATGTGGAAATTCCGCCATCACTGGTAAACATTTATCAGGAGCTGCATGATGACCTGGGATGCTATATTCCCAATAATGGATATCTGACCAAGTGGGCTAAGCAGGGAGTTCTGCTCTTGAATACTGTGCTTACTGTGCGGGCGCATCAGGCTAATTCTCACAGGGGGATTGGCTGGGAGGAATTTACGGATGCAGCGATACGGATCTTGGATGAGCAGGATCGTCCGATTGTTTTTATTTTATGGGGGCGTCCGGCACAGTCTAAAAAGGCAATGCTGCACAATTCAAAGCATCTAATCTTGGAAGCACCGCATCCCAGCCCGCTTTCCGCATACAGAGGATTTTTTGGCAGCAGACCTTTTTCCAAAACAAATGCCTTTCTGGAGGCTAATGGGTTGACTCCGATCGACTGGCAGATAGAGAATGTATGATGATAGGCTGATTACATCAGGTATGAGACGTTCTGACATTTTTGAAATAATAAAATATGATGTCATAGATCCCCTTTTCATGGTTAAAACCGGTGAGAAGGGGATTTTTGTGTCCTGTGAAATAAAAAGCCTTTGGCAGGATGCGGAGCTTGCATACAGAACACAAGAAATATCTCATAAAAACACAACAAATTGCTTGTAAAAAACAATAAACGATGATATAATCAAAACATAACAATTCTTGCACGTTTGTGCATCAAGTGCAGTTCGCACACATTTCACAAAGAAAATTTAACAGGAAAGGGAGCGGTTGATTGGACTATGAAGAATTTCTGGTACAAATAAAGCTGTGGGTTCAACGGCGTATGGGAAAGGAGGCTAAGATTGCGATTTTTCCGGTGTGGAAGAATAATTCGATACTGATGGATGCTATGTCCATCTTAGAGCCAGGGGAACAGTGTTCACCTGCATTATATATGAATGAATTTTATCAGGAATATTTGCGTCATGGATCGTTTGAGCTTGCAGCAAAAGAACTGATGCGCAGGTATCAGTACGGAAAAGAACAGCAGTGTTTCAATATAGAGGTGCTTCAGGATCCGAAACGGGTAGGGAAAAGGATTGTCACGAAACTGATCAATCGGGAGTACAACAGGGGATTGTTGAATGAGATTCCCCACAGGAGTTTCCTGAATCTGGCTGTGGTATACAGCTATCTGATGGAAGGATGCCGGATCGGCGAGGCATCTGTGCTGATACGTAATGAGCATCTGATGAAGTGGAAGATGGAGCCGGAACAGCTGGAAGAAACAGCGAAGGAAAATATGAAGGAGCTTCTTCCATGGGATTTTTTCAGTCTTGCCCAGATGATGAGCCATGAGGGAGAAGAGGCTGTAAAAGAAGCAGAACAGATTCCCTTGTATGTGCTGACAAATAAAGAGAAATATTTTGGCGCAGCCTGGATGATGGATACGCAGGTACTTGGGAAGATAGGAGCACAGCTTGGGGAGGATTACTACGTACTTCCGAGTTCGGTCCATGAATGTATGATTGTACCGTCCGGGTTTGGCGTAGATGCCAGAGGGCTGCAAAAGATGGTAAAAGAGATTAATGAGACACAGGTAGAGCCGGAGGAGATACTGGGTGATACCATTTACAGCTACGATACAAAAAAAGAGAGGCTGCGTATTGCAGTGGAATGAGGGGAAGCAGAAGGATGCAGAGAAAAGAGAAACGGGCAGAAAAAGCGAATAAAAACAGATATCTGACATTGCTGCTGGCAATGGTGATGGGCGTGCTGGCGGTGTGGCAGAGTTCTCCGGTGTTATATGCACAGACCGAGCTGGCAACTCTTATTTTGCCGGTGGAAGAAGGAGTCAGATATAATCTGACTGAGACAGAGTATGAAGAAATGACAGAGACAGAAAAAGAGATCAATCTAAAATTGTGCCCTGGGATGCCGGTACGGATTGGGTTGGAGACAGAAAGAGAAGTGGATCGGATGGTTCTGACAGACGGTGAAGGAACAAAGATCCAGGAGATGGAAGGAAGGGAGCTTACTTTTTTGATGCCGTCGGTGGATCTCAGGCTTGGAATACAGTGGAAAGAGGTATCAGAAGAACAGAAAAATGGAGAAGAAAGAGAAGACAGGGATGAAAATGCAGAGCAGAAAACAGAGATAGATGAAGAAATAGGGACAGAAGCTCTGACGGAAGGAGAGTTAGCAGAAAGTGAAGAAAATTTGCCGGGAAATGATGAGTTATCGGAAGAAGTATCTGGTGGCGTGAGAAATGAGAGAGACACAGAAGGAGAGGCATTTCCGGAACAGGAGCCGGAGAGTTCGAAGTCCGAAAACGAACCGGATAAAATAGCAGATGAGGAACCGGCCACAGAGATGATGACGGATGAAGAAGACAATGGAAGCGAGACGGAGACAGAAGAAGAACCAGATGGAAAGGAAACGGCAGGTATCATGGCAGATACCGGTGAGACAGAAGAACTGATGGAAGAAGAGTCTGAGACGGAACAGGAACATCAGGAAACAAAAAGCGCTCAGAATGCATTGACTTCAATTAAACTGATATCGGGAGATAATTATTATGCGCCGGAAGGTCTTCGGAGAGGAAATGCCTGTACTGTGTTTAAGAAAGTGACATTCAAAAATACAGACGGAGATACCTTGACAAAAACAGCGTTCTGCATGCAGCCTTATGCCAGCGGACCGGATGACGGACATGTATATGAAAAGGACGATGTATCGGTGGTGCAGCCCTCAGGAAATAAAAACAAAAATATCGCAAAGGCGCTGTTCTACCTGTACGGAGGACCGGCCTGGGGAAAGACCGCTTCTTATGCGGACGGATCCGGGAGTATTAATTTAAAACAGATGATGGATGCAGCAGGATGTACCGGAACGGAACATTATTATTGTATGTCCCATTATGTTGTGAGTTATTTTTACCTTGGAGCGAATGGAAAGTGGAATACATCACATCCTGTGGATACAGCGGAAAATAATGTATTTAATGAAAAGGGGATTGCAGCGGTACAGGATCTGGCAGCAGAAATTGCGAAGCTGCCGCTGCCGGAGACTTCGCTCAGTACAGCAAAGGTGGATGCGGCCGTACAGGTTTCTGCAGGGACAAGCAGATCTGCCAGCCTTGTTTATGAGGCGGCAAAGGAAAATACCGGAACCATTACACTGCCGGTCGGAGTTACACTGGTTAATGAGACGGCAGGAACATCAGGAACCGGAACGGTCAAGCTGGACGGAGGCAGTCGGTTTCATCTGGAAGCGGATTTCAGAAAAATATCCGGAAATGTTACATATACTGTTCGGACGACATATGCAGTGGATTTTACCGCATATAAACTGGAATTTGCAGGGCGTCAGGATATGGGCTTCGCATATGAGGCCGGAGAGAAAAAGCTCACTTTTGAAGTAGAGTGGCCTCAGAGCACGGTTCTTAAAATTTATAAAACAGATGCTGAAACTGGAACAGCAGTTCCGATTAACAGCCGGTATTCTCTGGAGGGAGCAGAGTATGGGGTGTTTGCGGATGCGGCCTGCCAGGAGCTTCTGGTGAAACTTATCACAGCAGCGGATGGAACGGCTCAGACTGCGCTGCCGGCAGGAACATATTATTTGAAGGAACTGAAAGCTCCGGTTGGATATGAGACGGATCCAGAAGTCCATACGATTCAGCTGAGACAGGAAATGCAGCAGATGCTTGAGGATCAGCCGATAAAGAAAAAGATTGTCCTACAAAAGAAAGATGCACAGACAGGGGGAGGACCTCAAAATCAGCAGACAGCATTTGGCGGTGCGGAGTATACGATTTATCGAGATGCAGAATGCCGTGAGGCTGTGGAGGTCATGACGACAGATGAGACAGGAAAAGCCAGCAGTGGGGCGCTTTTTCTGGAAGACTATTATGTAAAAGAGACAAAAGCACCGGAAGGATATCTGCTGGATGAGACGGTTTATCAGGTGAAAATGGATGCCGGAGATCAGACGATGTACTATGAGGTTGAGTCGAAAGAGCAGATGATTCGAGGAAGCTTGGCGTTGATGAAATATCTGGATGATAATCTGGACGCATCGGTACTTCAGGATCTGTACGATTCGGGAAAACTGGAACATATTCGCTTCATTCTGCGGCACGAGGATCAGACAGTTGCACCGGTAGAGATTATGACAGACCGCTACGGGTATGCGGCAACCGGACGGCAGGAGCTGGCATATGGCACTTGGTATCTGACGGAGGATCCGGATACGACACCGGAAGGGTATCAGGGGATCAGCAATGCAAAGATCGAAATCAGAGAAGACGGCGCGGAGCAGATGTACGTGGTGACAAATAAACCGTATCAGGCCTATCTGTGCATCAGAAAGCTGGATCTGACATCGGGCAGTCTGATTGTGAGGGATTCGGCAGAATTTCAGATAAAAGATGCGCAGGGAAATGCGGTGAAAATGCCTACTTTTGACGGGTATGCAGATACATTTACAACAAATGCCAGAGGAGAAATCCAGCTGACCAGGGCGCTGAAAGGAGGAAAGTATTTTCTGGTAGAGACGAAGGCTCCGACAGGATACAAAAAGGCGGATCCGCTGCAGTTTCAGATCAGTACGAATGCTGAATTTGATGCACCGCTGATTTTGGAGTGTCGGGATGAGGCACAGAAAGGACAGCTGCGCATCACGAAGATTGATAAAAACACAGGACTGCACTGCGGTGCCGGTTTCCGGTTTGAGATCCGGGCGGCAGAAGATATTCTTGATGGAGGCGGTGAATTGTGCCGTGAAGAAGTGAATGGAACAGAGTATGTTTATGCGAAAGGAACAGTGGCAGATATCGTGGAGACAGATGAAGAAGGGATTGCGTGCAGCAGACAGCTGTATCCGGGAAAATATGAGGTCTGTGAAATTGCGTCAGGAGAATATTATGCGCGGAGTGAGGAAGTATGGACAGGTGAGATTGTGCCGGATCAGACGGGAGAGACGGTGGTTGCAGATCTGAAGATCGAGAATGAAAAAACAGCGCTGGAGCTGAAAAAAGAGGATGGCATAAGCGGTGCAGCAATGGCCGGAGTGACATTTGCACTGTGGGAAAAAGAGGAGGATCAGAAAAAAGAGTGGGGAGAAAAGACAGAAGATAGTGCTTCCCTGGATACAGATGAAAATGCTCCGGCAGATAAAAATGCAGGAAGCGGCGCAGAGAACAGGGACACTTCAGATGGCAGTCTGGAGAACAGAATGACAGGGGTGACGGATGCAGAGGGAAAGGTAAGGTTTGAAAACCTGAAGCATCATACCGTTTACTGTCTGCAGGAGCAGCAGACACTGCCTGGATATGTGAGAGATGAAACTGTTTATGAGATAGAGGTAGACGAACGGGGACTGATACACGGAGTGCCGCAGTGGGTGATGATACTGACCAACACGCCCAATACAGTAGATATTTCCAAGCAGGACATTACAGGAAAAGAGGAACTGTCCGGAGCGGAGCTGATCATAACAGATGAAAAAGGGGAGACAGTTGCCAGCTGGATCTCTGGTGATACGCCTCACCGGATCAGTGGTTTGCCGGCGGGAAAGTACGTGCTGACAGAGATTACGGCTCCCAAGGGATATCGTGTGGCGGAGAGTATTTGTTTTACCCTGACAGACAGCCTGGAGGTACAGCAAGTTACCATGTATGATGCGCCGGAGGAGAGTGAGCCGCCGGAAGAGACGGAAACAGAGACAGAAACAGAAACAGAAACAGAGACCGAGACGGAAACAGAGACAGAAAACGAAACTGAGA
>CAKRNX010000141.1 GCA_934371475.1 uncultured Lachnospiraceae bacterium | reverse complement strand
CTGGCAGGTATGCGAGGACTGATGGCCGATACAACCGGTCACACCATCGAACTTCCTATTAAGTCCAACTTCCGTGAGGGTCTGGACGTACTGGAATACTTCATGTCAGCGCATGGAGCACGTAAAGGTCTGTCCGATACCGCTCTGCGTACCGCTGACTCCGGTTACCTGACCAGACGAATGGTTGATGTATCTCAGGATCTGATCATTCGTGAGGTAGACTGTGCAGAAGGCAGAGATGAGATTCCCGGCATGTATGTGAAAGAGTTCACAGATGGAAAGGAAGAGATTGAGAGCCTTCAGGAGAGGATTACAGGACGTTTCTCCTGTGAGACAATCCACGATAAGGACGGCAATGTGATCGTTGAGGCAAATCATATGATTACGCCGAAACGTGCTGCACGCATCATGAAAGACGGCATCAACGAACAGGGTGAGCCGTACAAAAAGATTAAGATCCGTACGATCCTGACCTGTAAGTCAAAGATCGGTATCTGTGCAAAATGCTACGGTTCCAACATGGCAACCGGTGAGCCGGTGCAGGTAGGTGAGTCTGTCGGCATCATTGCCGCACAGTCCATCGGTGAGCCTGGTACACAGCTGACCATGCGTACTTTCCATACCGGTGGTGTGGCCGGCGGCGATATTACACAGGGTCTTCCCCGTGTCGAGGAGCTGTTTGAGGCACGTAAGCCGAAGGGTCTTGCGATCATCACTGAGATCCCGGGACGTGTGGAAATCAAGGACACCAAGAAAAAACGTGAAATTACCGTGACAGATGAGGAGACCGGAGAGTCCAAGACTTATCTGATCCCTTACGGATCACGTATCAAAGTAATGGACGGCACATATCTGGAAGCCGGTGATGAACTGACAGAAGGTAGCGTCAACCCCCATGATATCCTGAAGATCAAGGGTGTCAATGCGGTGCAGGATTATATGCTGCGTGAAGTACAGCGTGTATATCGTCTGCAGGGTGTAGAAATCAGTGATAAACATATTGAAGTGCTGGTTCGTCAGATGCTGAAGAAGGTTCGCGTGGAAGACAATGGCGATACGGATCTGCTGCCGGGGACTCTGGTAGACAATCTGGAGCTGGAAGATATCAACGAACGGATCATTGCAGAAGGCAAAAAGCCTGCAGAAGGCAAACAGATCATGCTTGGTATTACCAAAGCATCTCTGGCTACTAACTCCTTCCTGTCAGCTGCATCCTTCCAGGAGACCACGAAGGTTCTGACAGAAGCGGCCATCAAGGGTAAGATCGATCCGCTGATCGGTCTGAAGGAGAATGTGATTATCGGTAAGTTGATCCCGGCAGGTACCGGAATGAAGCGTTATCGCAATGTACGCCTGAATACCGAAGATGAGCTGCAGAACGATGATGATGAGTTGCTGGATTTTGATGAAATGGATGATACCCTGGATCTGGACGAGACTGCGGAGCTGAATACTAATGAGGCGGAACTGGATCAGGAAACATCTGAGACAGAAGAAGCTGAGGAAACAGAAACAGTCGATCTGACAGAAGAATAAGATGTCAAATGCAGAGGTGTGCAGGAGAAATATGTTATACAAATGTGTGGTGCGCACCTCACTGCAAGAATGCTCTGTCATTCTTGGAAGCAAAAATAAAAGAGCTTCTCTTTACTGTTTACAAGACAGTGAAGAGAAGCTCTTTTTTATTTCACAGGAAATTGCGTCCTGTGAAACGAAAAGCCTCCGGCAGGGCGCACATTGTCCGGTGGACAATGGTTTTACGCCGACCGAAACTGCGCAGCTCGCAGAGAACAAAATGTATCCTCCGGGTATACCAGGATGCTATGCAGCAAAATAGAGGAAATACCCTTCGGGTATACCAGGATGCTGTACAGCAAAACAGAGGAAATACCCTCCGGGTATACCAGGATGCTATGCAGCAAAATAGAGGAAACTGTTACCGCAGCTTGCTCGCGCGCGGAACAAAAGTTGTGCTGTCAAAGCAGTGGTCCGCGGGGTGTGCGAGGCACACGTTTGTTATATGACATAATCATAATCTGCGGAGAGAGTCCGAAGATTTATTTTCTTTTTTTGGGCTTCAGCAGGTGCGATAGTGGCATATCCTCAGAAAGTTCATCGGAAGATTCATCTTGGCGTCCCATATACTGGGGAGTCTGCGGCTGTTGATAATTGCCGGGATATTCATTTCCCTGATAATTGCTGCCATAAGCGTGATCCGAATAAGAGGGGGTGGAGTACGGATCATAGCCCGGTCCCTGGTAATTCGGATCAGGATAAGGCATACTGGAATAATTCTGTCCGGGATAAGAACCATTTCTCTGAGCAGAATAGTTTGGATCCGGGTAAGGCGTGCCGGAGGAAGCAGAATAGGAAGCCTGTTGGTAAGGGGGATTCTGCTCAGGATAGGGAGCAGATTGTCCCGGATATCCGGAGGCATACCCACCCTGACTGTACGGCTGATTTGAATATTGGTCTTTAGGGTACGGATATCCACTTGGATTGGGGAAGCCCTGTCCAGGATAATTTTGGTTTGGACCTGCATACGATTCGCCCGAAGCCTGGGAACAACTGTCCTGATACGGAGTGTATCCCTGGTTGTATGTATTCTGCTGCATCTGCTCCATTGCTTTCTGCTGCTTCATAGAAAGGTTCTGGCTGTCGGTCTTTTTCCTGATCGGGCGGAAGATAGTCATCCTGCCAGTCCATCCGATAATGCGAACAATGATAATGCCGATGAATACGCCGACACTGTCAATCCCGACATCCTTGACAGAGGGGGACCGGCCTGCCACAAAGGATTGGTGATACTCATCCCCACAGGCAAAAGCGATACAGATGCCACCTGCCAGGATCATCAGAAGGATCCCGTGAACTCCGTAAACGTAAAGCGGGAAAGAGACTGCAATGGCCAGTAGAAAATATTCTGTCATATGGGCCAGCTTACGGGTAACACCGTTGATCTTTGTAGCATAATAAGAGATCTGGTAGTCATCCATGCCCATGTCAAAAACATTATCTGCAGTTTTAACAAAAACGCAGCTGGCTTTGTAGCTGACAGAAGAGGAGATCTCCCCGGTCTGAGCTGAAAAGGAAAAAATCATATACATCAGTATAATAGCAGGAATAAAGGATAATGGTTTTAAAAATGTCCTGATATGCATAAAATCACCTCCATATGGAAAATATCTTAGCATTACTGATTAAGAAAGTCCAGAGAGTTAAGAAAAAAGTAAGATATAGCATCTATGATTTGCGGAAAAACTCTTGACAAGGATAAAAGACAATCCTATAATATCAAGGTGTGCGAATAAAATTATGATATTTTTGCGCACTTCTTTCCTATTATATTATTATTTAAATAGTAAAGAACCGATGCAACCACAATGGGCAAGAGGCCCAAAAAATCAGGAGGTGAAAGAAGAATGCCAACATTTAACCAGTTAGTAAGAAAAGGCAGACAGACATCTGTTAAGAAGTCCACAGCACCGGCACTCCAGAAAGGATTTAACTCTCTGAAGAAAAAATCTACCGATGTTTCTGCACCGCAGAAGAGAGGTGTTTGTACCGCAGTTAAGACTGCTACCCCGAAGAAACCGAACTCAGCTCTGAGAAAAATCGCCAGAGTTCGTCTTTCCAACGGTATTGAGGTTACCAGCTACATTCCGGGTGAAGGACACAACCTGCAGGAGCACAGCGTAGTGCTGATCCGTGGCGGTCGTGTTAAGGACCTTCCGGGTACCAGATACCATATCGTAAGAGGTACTCTGGATACCGCAGGCGTAGCTAAGAGACGTCAGGCCCGTTCTAAATACGGTGCTAAGAGACCGAAAGACGCTAAGAAATAATTTATAAAGCAATAAATTAATAGATTAGTATCACAAACAGAACTATATAGTTTCGTTATAAAATGAAGGAATTCATATTCACCATGTGGTTGCAGGTTAATATAGAAGTCCTTTCGCACGAAACGCAGATGTAGAACGACACATGTGAGTACCTATGATCTAATGCAGGATAAGCAATTATCCGATTATTAATTAAGGAGGGAAGTAACGTGCCACGTAAAGGACATACTCAGAAAAGAGACGTATTGGCAGATCCCATGTACAATAATAAGGTAGTAACCAAGCTTATCAACAACATTATGTTAGATGGTAAGAAGGGTGTTGCCCAGAAGATTGTATACGGCGCATTTGGCAGAATGGAAGAGAAAGCAGGAAAACCTGCTCTTGAAGTATTTGAAGAGGCTATGAACAATATCATGCCGGTTCTGGAAGTAAAAGCAAGACGTATTGGTGGTGCTACCTATCAGGTACCTATCGAAGTAAGACCGGACAGACGTCAGGCTCTGGCTCTTCGCTGGATTACTCTGTACTCCCGTAAGAGAGGCGAGAAGACAATGGAAGAAAGACTGGCTAACGAGCTTCTGGATGCAGCTAATAATACCGGTGCATCTGTAAAGAAGAAAGAAGATATGCATAAGATGGCAGAAGCAAATAAAGCATTTGCTCACTATCGCTTCTAGGCCAGATTCCGAGGACCTAGACATTCATTGAGGAGGAAAAAATGGCTGGAAGAGAATATCCATTAGAGAGAACCAGAAACATTGGTATTATGGCTCATATCGATGCAGGTAAAACTACCCTGACCGAGCGTATTCTTTACTATACCGGTGTTAACTATAAGATTGGAGATACTCACGAAGGTACTGCAACCATGGACTGGATGGAGCAGGAGCAGGAGAGAGGTATCACCATTACTTCAGCCGCTACCACTTGTCACTGGACATTGGAAGAAAATTGCAAGCCGAAGCCCGGTGCTCTGGAGCATCGTATCAACATCATTGATACTCCTGGACACGTAGACTTTACTGTGGAGGTAGAGCGTTCTCTGCGTGTGCTGGACGGTGCAGTCGGAGTGTTCTGTGCAAAGGGCGGTGTTGAACCGCAGTCTGAAAATGTTTGGCGTCAGGCTGACACCTACAATGTACCGCGTATGGCATTCATCAACAAGATGGATATCATGGGTGCAGATTTCTATGGTGCAGTGGAACAGATCAAAACAAGACTGGGCAAGAATGCAATCTGCCTTCAGCTTCCGATCGGAAAAGAAGATCAGTTTAAGGGCATTATTGACCTGTTTGAGATGAAAGCATATATCTACAATGACGAGAAGGGTGATGACATCTCCATTGAGGATATCCCTGAGGATATGAAGGATGATGCAGAGCTGTATCGTAGTGAGCTGGTAGAGAAGATCTGCGAGCTGGACGACGATCTGATGATGCAGTATCTGGAAGGTGAAGAACCCACCGTTGAGGCTATGAAAGCCGCTCTGAGAAAAGGTACTTGTGAATGTACAGCTATCCCGGTTTGTTGTGGATCTGCTTACAGAAACAAGGGTGTTCAGAAATTGCTGGACGCTATTGTAGAGTACATGCCGGCACCCACCGACATTCCGCCTATCAAAGGAACTGATCTGGAGGGCAATGAGGTTGTTAGACATTCATCTGATGAAGAGCCGTTCGCAGCTCTGGCATTCAAGATCATGGCTGACCCGTTCGTAGGTAAACTGGCATTCTTCCGTGTATATTCTGGTACCATGAACTCTGGTTCTTATGTACTGAATGCGACAAAGGATAAGAAAGAACGTGTAGGTCGTATCCTGCAGATGCACGCAAATAAGCGTATGGAGCTGGATAAGGTTTATTCCGGAGATATCGCAGCAGCTGTTGGCTTCAAGATTACCACAACAGGTGATACCATCTGTGATGAACAGCATCCGGTAATTCTGGAGTCCATGGAGTTCCCGGAACCGGTTATCGAGCTGGCAATCGAGCCGAAGACCAAAGCAGGTCAGGGCAAGATGGGTGAAGCTCTTGCAAAACTGGCTGAGGAAGACCCGACATTCCGTGCTCATACTGACCAGGAAACAGGTCAGACTATCATTGCTGGT
The DNA here is from genome assembly GCA_934371475.1 of uncultured Lachnospiraceae bacterium. GTDB lineage: Bacteria > Bacillota > Clostridia > Lachnospirales > Lachnospiraceae > Merdiplasma. The sequence goes on along the minus strand of CAKRNX010000141.1, from coordinate 5 downwards.
ATGGG
>CAKRNX010000140.1 GCA_934371475.1 uncultured Lachnospiraceae bacterium | reverse complement strand
TGCTTGGTGAAAGTATGCCTGGGGATGTTATTCATGAAGCAAAGCAGGAAAGCTGGATTGATCACCAATTTAATCTCTTTAGTTATTTGCCTCCTGATTGGGCGCAGTGAAGCAGGAAAGACTTCTCTGACTCAGGCGTTGGGGGGGATTTTCCGAAGCTTACGGTGGAACAGACCCGGTTTCGGCAGAGCATGGGACTGAACGAGTGGGATCCGCTGCCGGAGGGAGTGGAATATCCGGAAGAAATGCAGGATTCCTGAGTTTACATAAAATGACACACCAAAATCGGAAAATCCTGCCTTGTGAATTCCGTTTCTATTATTGTATAATTAGTATAGCTTAAAGTGTATCGTGTCCATATCCCCTGTGAAACGCCGGATGGCGATGCGGTGTATCTGGAAGGCATTCTTTGTGAAGGAACGATGTACGCAGAAGAAAATAATGAAACGGGAGGAACAGCTTTATGAAAACAATGAAAAATTACAAATTCTGGTTTTGTACCGGCTCTCAGGATCTTTATGGGGATGAGTGTCTGGCAAATGTTGCAAAACATTCAAAGATAATTGTGGAAGCATTGAATCAATCCGGTGTGCTGCCTTATGAGATCGTGTGGAAGCCGACACTGATCACCAATGAACTGATCCGTAAGACTTTCAATGAGGCAAATGCGGATGAGGAATGTGCGGGTGTAATTACCTGGATGCATACCTTCTCACCGGCAAAATCCTGGATCCTGGGGCTGCAGGAATACAGAAAGCCGCTGCTTCATTTACATACCCAGTTTAACCGAGAGATCCCCTACGATACTATTGATATGGACTTCATGAATGAGAATCAGTCTGCTCATGGCGACAGAGAATACGGCCACATTGTTACCCGCATGGGAATTGAACGGAAGGTGATCGTAGGATACTGGGAAGACCGGAAGGTTCAGGAGCGCATTGCCGGCTGGATGCTGACAGCCATCGGTATTATGGAGAGCAGCCATATCCGTGTCTGCCGCGTAGCGGACAACATGAGAAATGTGGCGGTTACCGAAGGCGATAAGGTGGAAGCACAGATCAAGTTTGGCTGGGAGATCGATGCATATCCGGTGAATGAGATCGCAGAGTATGTGGATGCGGTTCCGCAGAATGAGATTGATACTCTGGTGGAGGAGTATTACAGCAAATATGATATTATCCTGGAAGGCAGAGATCCGGAGGAATTCCGCAGGCATGTGGCAGTACAGGCAGGTATCGAGATCGGATTTGAAAAATTCCTGGAAGAGAGAAATTATCAGGCGATCGTTACTCATTTCGGCGATCTCGGTTCTTTAAAGCAGCTTCCCGGACTGGCCATTCAGAGATTGATGGAGAAGGGCTACGGCTTTGGCGGCGAGGGTGACTGGAAGACTGCGGCAATGGTGCGTCTGATGAAGATCATGACAGCCGGAGTCAAGAATCCGAAGGGTACTTCTTTTATGGAGGATTATACCTACAATCTGGTTCCGGGCAAAGAGGGGATCCTGCAGGCGCATATGCTGGAGGTTTGCCCCAGTATCGCGGAAGGACCCATCGGCATCAAGGTATGCCCGCTTACTATGGGCAACCGTGAGGATCCGTCACGTCTGGTATACACATCTAAAACAGGACCGGCGGTGGCTACCTCTCTGGTAGATCTGGGAAACCGTTTCCGTCTGATCATCAATGAGGTGGACTGCAAGAAGGTGGAAAAGCCCATGCCCAAGCTTCCTGTGGCTACAGCATTCTGGACACCGCAGCCTGATCTGGCTACCGGCGCGGAAGCATGGATCCTGGCAGGCGGAGCGCATCATACGGCATTTACTTACGATCTGACCGCGGATCAGATGGGGGACTGGGCAGCTGCCATGGGTATTGAAGCTGTATATATTGATAAAGATACAAAGATCCGCGAGTTTAAGAGAGAGCTTCAGCTGGGCAGTGTTTTTTACAGATAAGAAACGGCTCACAGCCTGATTCAGACAGGCGATGATCTATGATAAGGAGAAAAATATATGAGCAGAGAGATTCATCTCATCAAAGAAGATATCGTGAATGCAAAGACAGCTCTGGGTATCGAGTTTGGTTCCACCAGGATTAAGGCAGTGCTTATCGATTCTGAGCATGCTCCTATTGCTTCGGGAAGCCATGAGTGGGAAAACCGTCTGGAAAACGGGATCTGGACCTATTCTCTGGAAGATATCTGGACAGGCCTTCAGGATGCCTATTCCAATCTGGCAGCGGATGTGAAGGCACAGTATGACGTGACGCTTCAGAATGTGGGAGCCATAGGATTTTCTGCCATGATGCACGGATACATGGCATTTAACAGGGAGGGTGAGCTGCTGGTTCCCTTCCGCACCTGGAGAAATACCATGACCGGGGAAGCTGCAGAAAAGCTGTTTACTCTTTTTGATTACAACATTCCCCAGCGGTGGAGCATTGCCCATCTGTATCAGGCGATCTTAAACGGGGAAGAGCATGTAAAAGAGATCGATTACCTGACCACGCTGGCCGGATACATCCACTGGAAGATGACTGGTGTGAAGGCTCTGGGTGTGGGAGATGCTTCCGGCATGTTTCCCATTGATCCGAAAACGAAAGATTATGATCAGACCATGGTGGAGAAATTTGACGCTCTGGTGGCTGATCAGAAATTCCCCTGGAAACTGCGGGATATTTTGCCCCGGGTTCTGGCGGCAGGCGAGTCAGCCGGTACCCTGACGGAAGAAGGTGCAAAGCTTCTGGATGTCAGCGGAAATCTGCAGGCCGGTATCCCGGTATGTCCGGCAGAGGGAGATGCCGGTACCGGTATGGTGGCTACCAACAGTGTAAAACAGCGTACCGGCAATGTTTCGGCAGGTACTTCTGTATTTGCCATGGTGGTTCTGGAAAAAGAACTTTCCAGAGCCTATCCGGAACTGGATCTGGTGACTACGCCGGACGGAAGCCTGGTGGCTATGGTACACTGCAATAACTGCACTTCCGATCTGAACGATTGGGTGAATATTTTTAAAGAATTTATGCAGGCCATGAACCTTCCGGTGAATATGGATCAGCTCTTCGGAACACTGTACAACAAGGCTCTGGAAGGTGATAAGGACTGCGGCGGCGTGATGGCATACAATTATTTTTCCGGAGAACCCATCACCGGATTTGAGGAGGGACGTCCCCTGTTTGTCCGCAGGCCGGATGCCAGATTTAACCTGGCAAACTTTATGAGAAGCCATCTCTATTCTTCTCTGGCCACCCTGAAAATCGGTATGGATATCCTGTTCAGACAGGAGCATGTGGAGCTGGATGAGCTGATGGGACATGGCGGCCTGTTCAAGACGAAAGGTGTGGGACAGAGCATCATGGCAGCTGCGGTCAATGTTCCTGTGACCTGTATGGAGACAGCGGGAGAAGGCGGCGCCTGGGGTATCGCCTTGCTGGCAGCTTACATGAAGGATAAAAAAGAAAGAGAAACGCTGGATGAATATCTGAGTGAGCGGGTATTCACCGGACAGAAGGGCAGCACCCTGGCTCCGGATCCTGCGGATGTGGCAGGATTTGACGAATTCATCAGAGCTTATGAAGCAGGCCTGCCCATGGAAAAGGCAGCTGTGGAGACAGTGTAAATAAAATCAAAGTTATAAAGCGAATAATGTATAGGCGAAACAGTTTTGAATGATTGAAAGCGAAAGTGCTATTCGGAGAACTCTTTCACGTTAAAATCAACTAAGTATGAAAAGAACCATTTAAGCGCTTACGAATAAAATTGCATAATAATTCATTTTCAAGTAGTACAACTATATTAGAAACACTAACTTTTAGCGGTTGGTGTTTCTTTTTTTCACTTTTTTAGATTATCTGACATTCTATGCTTTCGTACGTGTGTATATGGTGCTAGAATAAGACTGACAAGGTTGTTCTTGTAAACTGTGAGATATTTGAAAAACAGATTTGAATAATATGTAGTCCTTCCTTTGTCTGAAGGAGCATTTTTCAGCGCACAATAATCCAGTCGATCATGGGGCATAAGGATATTCAGACTACTATGGATATCTATGCAGAAGCGACAGAGAAGAAAAAACAGGAAATATTTGAACTTATGACAGAAAAAGAAAAAATGCAAAAGCAAATGCTATATGACGCAAATTACGATAGAAATTTATTAGACGAAAGAGCCAGGGCAAAAGACCTTTGCTATCAGTTTAATCAACTTTGTCCATCAGATGAAGAAAGACAACAGGAACTGATGACACAGTTATTAGGAAAGACAGAAGGAGCATTTTGTGTTGTTGCACCTTTTTGGTGTGATTATGGCTATAATATTGAAATTGGGAAAAATTTCTTTGCTAATCACAATACAGTTATTCTTGATGGAGCAAAAGTGAAATTTGGTGATAATGTATTTATTGCACCCGATTGTGGCTTTCATACAGCCGGACATCCGATTGATTTTGAGCGTCGCAATCAGGGATTAGAGTACGCCTATCCGATTACAGTTGGTAATAATGTATGGATTGGTGCGGGAGTTCAAGTCATGCCCGGAGTTACAATCGGAAGTAATGTTGTTATTGGTGGCGGAAGCGTTGTTGTTAAAGATATACCAGATAATTCAGTGGCAGTCGGAAATCCTTGTAAGGTGATTCGTGCAATCACGGAAGAAGATAAGAAAACTTGTTGGGACAGATAAACAGCTACCGCAGCCTGCTCGCGCGCGGAACAAAGAATAAGCATCCCCTCGCTTCAAGTGCGCGGAGCACGAAGCGGTGGATCAGGGGGATGCTTATGTCCGTGGGAGTGAAAGCTCCCGCTGACAGTCGCAAAGCGACTGCGTTCATGAGCAAGCAGCGAAAGCGGATTGAGAATGTCTGCCTTACACAACTTGAATTATGAACAGTACATGAGAAAACAAGGAGGAATTCGGTTGTCAGAGAAAGCGGTTCAGGCTGCAATATATGAAAAAGCTCTTAAGAATCATTATATAGAGATCCTGTACATTGATTTTGAGGATACAGGAAAATGTATAAAGCTTCATCAGGATACGAAGCTGTTAAGTGGTGAAAATATTTTTCCGGAGTCGGATGAGCAAATGTTTGATGACTATATCTGCAAGAAAATTATGCGTTATGCATCTGGTGACAGAGAGGATCTTAATCGAATAAAACAGCAGATGAAGATGGAAGCAATTGTACAGGGAACAACAGATCACATCATACATCATGTCATGATTAATTTTATATTGAATGGTGAGATGCGTTTCATGCAGTTTGACTTTACAAGGGAAAGCGCAGATACAAAGAATGTTTTTCTGTTTGTGGAGGACTATACAGATCCACAGCAGCAGGCGTTTATAACTACGTTGCGTTCTATTCAGAACAGCGCTGTTTTGTTTTGTGTTCTTTCTGAAGAGGAGGATGCAAAAACAACGCTATGTTATGATCCTGTTTTTATTACCCGGGGATTTGCAGAGGTGATGGAGACTACACAGCAGCAGATGATGCTGCTGCAGAAGAAACCGTTTTGCGAAACGGTACATCCGGATGACCAGCAATATGTAGAGGAATCCGTTAGAAGTCTCAATATAGAGCATCCACATACGAACATTTTTTACAGAAAAAGAAATCCGCAGGGAAAATGGTTTTATATGCAGTCTGATCTTTCCTATCTCATTGTTGGAAAGAAAAAATATATCTATGTGACCTATCAGGATGTCAGTGCATTGCAGAAGAATGAGGAATTGTCCTATGCCCTGCGTTATACCCAAAAACGGGATGAAGAGCTTACAAAAGCATTGGAGGCACTTGGAACAGTATTTACCAATATATTTATAGTTCATCTGGAGGATCAGAAAATAGAATGGATAAAAATCCAGGCAGATAAGGAAAATGTCCTGAAGCGATGCCAGAATGTCTGTGAGATAAGAAAACTGATCCATGATAATTATATGCTGCCGGAATGCCAGGAAGGCTATCTTG
>CAKRNX010000139.1 GCA_934371475.1 uncultured Lachnospiraceae bacterium | reverse complement strand
GAATGAATAAAAAACAATCCTGGAATATTGTGACGATGTTCCTGGTGCTGATTTTCGGTTTTACTGCGGCAACAATGCTGAAGCCAGATACGGAGTTTTCTGAAAAAGAGAACAGAGCGCTTGCGTCCAGACCGTCATTCAGCCTGTCTGCGCTGCTTTCCGGTGAATTTGCAGATGAATATGAGACGTACCTGACAGATCAGTTCGTGTTCCGCGACGGGTGGATCGGTCTGAAGACGGAGGCGGAGCGTCTGACGCTGCGTCAGGAAACAAATGATATTTATTTTGCCGCAGATGATTATCTGATTGAGAAACATACCGGGAGTTTTGAAACGGATCAGGCGACGGCCAACATTACGCTCCTGTCCGGTTTTATAGAGCAGATGGCCGCACAGTACGGGGATGGTCATCTGTCAGTGATGGTTGTGCCCAATGCAGTAGATATTCTCCGGGACAAGCTGCCGCCGTTTGCTTCTCCCTATGACGAGGAAGATTATCTGCAGGAGATTCGGTCCGCTTTGCCTTCCGGCGTGTGGGTAGATACGGCTTCTGCGCTGCGTCAGCATAAGGAAGAGGAGATTTATTACCGGACAGATCATCACTGGAAAACCCTTGGTGCATTTTATGCATTCCGCGAATGGGCAAAAGAGCGGGGGATTGCAGAGGTTCAGGCCGATGATTATTCTGTCAGTACGGTGACGGACAGCTTTGAGGGAACAGTTGCTTCCAAAGTGGGGATTGGTGTGAAGGCGGACAGCATTCAGATTTATGAGCCCAAAGATCCGGTATCATATCTGCTGACCTACAACCGGACTGACGATATACGGAGTACCGTATACCAGAAAACACCGCTGGATACGAAGGACAAGTATGCGGTGTTTTACGGCGGCAATTACGGACTGATTGAGGCTTCCAGTGATGCGAAGACGGGCAGAAGACTGCTGGTAATCAAGGATTCCTACGCGCACTGTTTTGTGCCATTTACCTATTCTTATTTTGATCAGGTAGATATGGTGGATCTGAGATACTATAATCAGAGCCTTGCGCAGCTGATGGAAGAGAAAGAATATACAGATATCCTGTTTTTATACAATGCGTCAGGTTTTGCGGAGGATACGAGCCTGATGAAGCTGATGAACTGATAAAAACATTTTCGCAGAGCGCAGAGTGGATGGCAGGATGCCGCACCATTGTCTGCGGGCGACTGTGGAATGTCTGATAAAGAAGCAGAAATGAGTGAAACCGAAAGGAGAAAAAGCTATGAGCTATGCGGATCAGGTTTTTACAGCCATGTGCCGTGAGATCATTGATCATGGAACGAGTACAGAGGGAGAGAAGGTGCGTCCCAAATGGGAGGACGGGACGAGCGCCTACACGATTAAAAAGTTTGGCGTGGTTAACCGATACGATCTTCGAAAGGAATTTCCGGCGCTGACGCTGAGAAAGACAGCTCTGAAAAGTGCATTTGACGAGATCCTGTGGATCTGGCAGAAAAAGTCCAACAATGTACATGACCTTCACAGTCACATCTGGGACAGCTGGGCCGATGAGGACGGAAGCATCGGAAAAGCCTACGGCTATCAGATGGGAGTCAAGCATCAGTATAAAGAAGGAATGATGGATCAGGTGGATCGTGTGCTGTATGATCTGAAGCATAACCCTTACAGCCGCCGGATTATGACAAATATCTATGTGCATCAGGATCTCCATGAGATGCATCTTTACCCCTGTGCTTACAGTATGACATTTAATGTGACAAGAGAGAAAGACAGGAAACAGCTGGTGCTGAATGCAGTACTCAACCAGCGTTCCCAGGACGTGCTGGCTGCGAACAACTGGAATGTGTGCCAGTACAGCCTGCTGCTGATGATGATTGCACAGAGCTGCGGCATGGTGGCAGGCGAACTGCTGCATGTGATTGCGGATGCGCATATTTATGACCGTCATATTCCGCTGGTGGAGGAGCTGATTTCCAGAACGCCGTATCCGGCACCGAAGGTGTGGCTGACGCCGGGAGTTACGGATTTTTATGCATTCACGACAGATGACCTGCATGTGGAAGAATACCAGACAGGTCCGCAGATTAAGAATATACCGATTGCAGTCTGATGCGGTCAGGAAAGGAGGAGACAGAAACGATGAATATGATTGTAGCGGCAGATAAGAACTGGGCAATTGGCAACCACAATGAGCTGCTGGTGAGTATTCCGTCCGATATGAAATTTTTCCGGACAACAACGACAGGAAAAATTGTGGTGATGGGGAGAAAGACACTTGAGAGTTTTCCGGGCGGACTTCCGCTGAAAAACCGCATCAACATTGTCCTTACAAGAAATCCGGATTACAAAGTGAAGGATGCAGTGGTCTGCCACAGCCTGGAAGAAGTGCTGGAGGAACTGAAGAAATATCCGAGCGAAGATATCTATGTGATCGGAGGTGACACCGTTTATCATCAGATGCTTCCCTACTGTGATCGGATCCATGTGACCAAGATCAATCATGCCTATGAGGCGGATGCCTGGTTCCCCAACCTGGATGAGAGGGAAGAATGGCAGATTACCGCGGACAGTGATGAACAGACCTATTTTGATCTGGAATACCGTTTTTTGCAATATGAGAGAAAAAAGAGATAAGATAAAAAACGCCCAGAGCTGTCAGAACAGTTCCGGGCGTTTTTTTATCTTATTTCACAGGAAATTGCGTCCTGTTTATATTCTCTTTAATTAGAAAATTTTGAATTGAAATTAATCGGTCAGGTCTTCTGTGATTGATTTCAGATTCAGGAAGTTGATCAGGTAATTGGGAGTACCTGTCTTGGCGTCTGTACCGGACATATTAAATCCTCCGAAGGGATGCTGCAGCACAACGGCAGCAGTTGACTTACGGTTGAAGTACAGATTGCCTACCTGGAATTCCTGCTTTGCTTTCATAATGTGCTCGCGGGTCTCGCTGTAGACAGAACCTGTCAGACCATATTCCGTCTGGTTCGCCACATCCAGAGCTTCATCAAAAGAGTCTACTTTGATCACTGCCAGTACCGGTCCGAAGATCTCTTCGTTGGCAATGCGGGCATCTCTCTTAATATCGCGGATGACAGTGGGGTTGACGTAGTAACCTTCCGCATCGCTGTAAGTTCCGCCGTATACGACAGTACCTTCGCTGCGTCCGATCTCCACGTACTCGGTAATTTTATTATAGGCAGCCTGGTTGATAACCGGACCTAAGTTGGCATTGCTTCTGCCGGAGCCCTGGCTGGTCTGCATTTCTTTGGCGCATGCAGTAACAGCTTCTACAAATTCATCGTATACATCTGCAAGAACGATGGCTCTGGAGCAGGCTGAGCACTTCTGACCCTGGAAAGTAAAAGCGGAGCTTGCAACTCCAGCAGCAGCTTTTTTGATGTTGGCAGAAGAGTCTACGATAATAGCGTTCTTTCCGCCCATCTCAGCAACTACGCGTTTTAACCATTTCTGTCCGGGGGCAATCTTTGCAGCATGCTCGTAAATACGGCAGCCGACAGCTTTGGAACCGGTGAAGTTTACAAATCTTGTCAGCGGATGTTCTACAAGGAAATCGCCGATCTCGGAACCGCTGCCAGGGATGAAATTGATGACACCCTTGGGAATGCCGGCTTTCTCGCACAGCTCTACAAACTTGTAGGCAACGATAGGAGCATCAGAGGAAGGTTTGCAGACGATGGTATTTCCGGTCAGGACTGCGGATACCACCATGCCGCCAAACAGAGATACCGGGAAATTCCACGGCGGAAGAGCAACACCTACGCCGATGGGAATATAAACACATTTGGTGTATTCGTCTGTGGGCATTAGTTCAATGCCTTTGTCGAGTTCCTGGATATGCATAACATATGAGTTAATGAAATCAAGCTGTTCGCAGAGCTCCCCGTCAGCTTCTCCCCAGTTCTTGCCGCTCTCCATGACATTCCATGCATCGATGATGTAGCGGTTCTCAATGAGAAGAGATGCCAGTTTGCGCAGGGCGCGGATCCTCTCATCCAGAGGAGTGACACTCCAGGTCTTAAATGCTTCATAAGCAGAGTGGATTGCTTTGTCAGCCAGCTCCTGGCTGCAGGAACAGGTATATCCGATAATTTCTTTTGTGGCGGGATCTACAGAAGCAATCTTTTTCTCAGTAGTGATGCGTTCACCATCGATGATCAGAGGATAGACAGAACCTTTCTCTGCATCAATCTGGGCAAAAGCAGCTTCCATTTTGGCTTTAGCTTCCGGAACTGTGAAATCAACTTCCACTGCATTTTTAAATCCATTTATCATTTATTACTTACCTCCTGTCAAAAGATAGCACTATTTTACTCATTATTTCAAAAATCGTCAATAAAAACCTTTTTTTCACCTTAAATTTAACTAAAATAAACCGGTCAGCCCGTTTTACTTACGAAAAACAATAAACAACAGAAAAAAATTTATTTCGGCAGAATTGCAGAGGTGCGCGTCATGCAAATGCATAACGCGCACCTCGCAGCAAGAATACCTGGGCTGGGCATTCCTGAAATTTATTTTTTCTTGCGCGTGCTGCGGTATTTTTCTTCGCAGTATTTGCAGCGGTATGTTTCTTTCTCTTCATCAGCCAGGAAGAAGATCTGATCCAGACCCTGTTCAATAGATGAAATACAGCGGGGATTTTTGCAGTGAATGATGTTGACAAGCTGCCGCGGGAGAGTCAGCACTTTTTTTTCTACAATCTCCGCATTTTTAATGATATTTACGGTGATCGTGTGATCGATAAATCCCAGCACATCCAGATCGAGTTCTTCAATCGGGCATTCTACCTTGATAATGTCTTTGCGGCCCATTTTATCGCTGCGTGCGTTTTTGATGATGGCAACGCAGCAGTCCATTTTGTCCAGCTTCAGATATTTATAGATGTCCATAGATTTTCCGGCCTGGATATGATCCAGAACCACGCCTTCGTTTAACTGTCCGACACTTAACATACTTTTACCTCCAGCAATGTAAGAATGAGAGCCATACGCACGTAGACAGCGTACTGCACCTGTTTAAAGTAAGCAGCTCTGGGATCATCGTCCACTTCCACGGAAATCTCATTGACACGGGGAAGTGGATGGAGGACGATCATATCATCCTTGGCGAGTGCCATTTTCTGTTTGTCCAGGATATAGAAATCTTTCATGCGGACATAATCTTCTTCATTAAAGAAACGCTCTTTCTGTACGCGGGTCATGTAGAGCACATCCAACTCCGGCATTGCGTCTTCCAGACGGGTTACTTCTTTGAAATTCTGATGTTTTTTCAGCAGCACATCATCTCTGACATAATCCGGAATCCGCAGTTCTTCAGGAGAAATCAGCACAAATTTGACATTGGGATAACGGACAAGTGCGTTGATCAGAGAATGGACGGTACGCCCGAACTTCAGGTCGCCGCACAGACCGATCGTAAAGTTGTCAAGACGGCCTTTCAGGGAACGGATGGTCATGAGGTCAGCGAGTGTCTGGGTGGGATGCTGATGACCGCCGTCGCCGGCATTGATAACGGGGATCCGGGATTTCAGAGAGGCGACAAGGGGAGCGCCCTCTTTGGGATGACGCATGGCAACGATATCAGCGTAACAGGAAATGACACGGATGGTATCGGAAACGCTCTCGCCTTTAGATGCAGAGCTGGAATCGGCCGAAGAAAAACCAAGTACGCTGCCGCCCAGATTTAACATTGCAGCTTCGAAGCTAAGTCTGGTTCTTGTACTTGGTTCATAGAATAAAGTTGCTATTTTTTTGCCATCGCAGGCATGTGCATATTTTTTCGGGTTGGCTTCAATGTCGGCAGCTAGATCAAGAACATGATTCAGCTCCTCCACACTGAAATCCAGCGGGCTCATTAAATGTCTCATAATTACCTCCTTGATGTTTGATGAGTAAGCATTGACAGTGTAGGCTAAAAACCGAGGAACTTTAGAATAACCGTCATAAA
>CAKRNX010000138.1 GCA_934371475.1 uncultured Lachnospiraceae bacterium | reverse complement strand
GGCAAGGTGGATGAGCTGAAGGTCGGCATCGCCAAGGCCGTTACGCCCCGCACGCTGATGAGCGAGAGCGGCGCTTACGGACGCATGAACTACAACGCATTCTGCGCAGGCACCATGCTGATCCGCGATAAGAATAATGAGATGCAGCCCAACCTGATGACTGACTGGGAGATCCAGGACGACGGCGCTACGATCATCGCTACCTTCGCTACTGACCAGGGCATTACCTGGCATGACGGCGAGCCGTTCACCATCGATGATGTCATCTTTTCCGTTGATTACATGAACAATGTACTCTCTTCCGGATATCTCTCCAAAGTAGAGTCCGTAGAGAAATTAAGCGACACCCAGGTAAAAATGAACATCAAAGACAACGCTGCTTACTTCACTCTGGGCAACTCCGCTGTATTTGTACGTATTTACCCGAAACACATCTGGGAAAACATTGACGATCCTGCCAACTACACCGGCGAGGACGCAACCATCGGCTGCGGTCCCTACAAACTGGTAGACGTAGACGAAGATGCCAGAACCATGACCTACGAGGCAGTTGCTGACACCTATCTTGGCAGAGAGCTGACCGTCAAGAAAGTGCTTGTTAAGACTTATGACAGCCAGGATGCCCTGGTTATGGCTCTGACCACCGGCGAAGTAGATGCCATGTACGACTATTCCAATCCGATCAGCCCGACCATGCTGGATTCCATCTCTAACGTAGAGGGACTGGATCCCGGCAAGAGCACCAACCTGGGACTGTTCCAGCTTCTGTTCGGCTTCAACACAGCTCCCACCAATGATGTGGAATTCCGTAAAGCAGTCCGCCTGTCTCTGGATTATGAGCTGCTGGCAAGCACCATCGGCGGCGAGGACGGAGAAATCCCCGGAGCAGGTACTCTGACCCCGGCTTCTATCGGATATGATGATTCCATCCCACAGCTGTATCAGGATACGGATGAGGCTATGGCTGTTCTGGATGCTGCCGGATATAAAGATGTAGACGGCGACGGATACCGCGAGCTGCCCGACGGTTCCGCTATGGATGTACTGGTAACTCCGCAGTACAACACCACCAAAGCTGCTCTGTATCAGCGTATTTCCGAGATCGTAATCGACAATCTGGACAAGGTCGGCGTGAAGTGTACTCTGGATGAGGAAAGTGTCCGCAACCAGGATGCTGAGACAAAGCGCCGCGATGAAGGTACTTATGAGATTTACGTTGGATATGCAACACAGGGTGTCGCTTACTACAAGACCGCTTACCTGTACATGTTCAACGATCCTCTCAGCATGTGGGGAACCTGCAACCTGGAAGATTTCGACACCGCTTACAACAACATGCTGAATGCACAGGGCCTTGACAGCTACATCGACGCAGTCAAAGAACTGCAGCAGGTCAATGTGACCGAATGTGTAGGTATTCCGCTCTGCTGGGATAAAGCTTACTATCCGTACCGCACTGACAAGTACACCGGATGGGTCAATTACCCGGGCTGGGGCGTAATCAACCCGGATACCTGGTACAATTTAAGAACGATCGAGTAATCTGACACTGCCTGTCGCAAAAGGCTGCCGGCCAGAGCTGTGAGGCTCTTCCACGGCGGCCTTTTTGAGAATGGAGCATTTTATGAAAAAACTGACTTATCTGGCCAAACGCCTCGGAGAGGGAATTTTTATCCTGTTCTGTATCATTACGGTAAACTTTTTCCTGATCCGTTTCATGCCCGGCGACACGGTACAGCACATCCTGGGCGACGACGAATATTTCAACCTGATGAGCAACAATCCGGAAAAAATTGAAGAGGTAAGGGAAGCCTACGGCCTTGACAAAAGCTATCCGGAACAGTTCCTTGTCTATCTGGATAAAACTGTCCATCTGGATTTCGGCAATTCCTTCCGGACCAAAAATTCCGTGATCTCCACCATCCTGTTCCGTTCCAAATGGACGCTGTGGCTTGCGATCCCGACGATCATCATCTCCGGTATCATCGGGGCTGTCACCGGACTTTACTGCGGACGGAATACGGGGGGCGCGGCAGACGGATTCTTTACGACGGCAAGTCTGCTGATCAGCACAATCCCTTCCAACTGCCTCGCTATCCTGTTTCTCGTTATTTTTGCCTTCAAGGCCGGCTGGTTTCCGATCAGCGGCATCACAAGCGGCGGCTATACCGGTTTCGCCAAAACACTCGATATCTTCCGCCATATGCAGCTTCCGCTGATTATCATGGTGCTCTACCGCTCCGCCTCCAACCATCTGCTGATGCGAAGCACCGCGATTCAGGTCGGCAGCGGCGAATATATCAGCACCGCCGTTTCCAAGGGAATGACTGAACGCCGGGTGCGCCTGTGCCATATGTTCAAGAATACGCTCTGTCCTTATGTAACTTCCCTGTGCATGCAGTTTGGAAGTATCCTCACGGGCGCCATGATGGTTGAGATCGTATTTTCATGGAAAGGAATGGGCACCCTGATCTACGATTCCGTGACTGCCAAGGATTTCCCCATGCTGCAGGGATGCTTCCTGTTTATCGGCATCTGCGTGGTTATCTTTAATTTCCTGGCTGATCTGTTCTACACGCTGATCGATCCCCGTATCAAAGGAGGCATGAGAAATGAAGTATAACCGTTCGTTTTATCTTGGCGTGGGGATCCTTCTGTTTTTCCTCTTTATCGCCGTATTCGCACCCGCAATCTCTCCTCACGACCCGTATGAGCTGGGCAAGCCCTACCAGAAACCTTCTGCTGAACATCTGCTGGGCACAAATGACGTGGGACAGGATATTTTCAGCGAACTGCTCTACGGAGCCAGAGTTTCCCTGACCATCGGCATTGTCTCCTCCCTCGTCATCACCGTGTTCGGCACCGGTGTGGGACTGATCTCCGCATATTTCGGCGGCATCTGGGATAATATCCTGATGAAGCTGACCTCCGTAGCCATGGCCATTCCTTCTCTGCCGGTAGCGATCGTGCTGGCTGCGTACCTGGACGCGAGCATCTGGAATCTGATTATCGCCATCTGCATCACCGCATGGCCGTCCACGGCACGGATTGTCCGCTCCAAGACACTGGAATTAAAAGAACTTCCCTACATCAAAATCGAAAAAACGCTGGGAGCCGGAGGTGCGCGGATCATGCTGCGGCACATTCTTCCCAACCTCTCAGACATCGTGCTGACCCGCACCGTCCTCTCCATCTCCGGAGCTATGCTGACTGAAGCCAGCCTAAGTTTCCTGGGACTGGGCGTGATCGGGCAGAAAAGCTGGGGCGGCATTCTCTACTATGCCTACTTCCGAAACGGAATCATCAACAACTATTACTGGTGGTATCTGCCTCCGATGATCTGCATTTCCCTGTCTGTGCTGGGATTTATGCTCGTGGCAAACCGCCGGGTACGGATACAGGAGGTGTCGAAAGGATGTTAGAGCTTCACAATATTACCGTGCGTTTCGGAAGAGAAGGCACACCAAACGCCATTGATGACATCAGCCTGACAGCGAATGATCACGAAAAAGTCTTTCTCATCGGTGAAACCGGAAGCGGCAAAAGCGTCCTGCTGATGGCCGTGCTGGGAATGCTGCCAAAGAGCGCCCACATCACAGGAGAGGCTCTGCTGAACGGCAAAAATATTCTTGGACTCTCTCAAAGAGAACTGCGCAAAATCCGCGGAAAAGAAATCGCCTACATCCCACAGGGCAGCGGAGACGGCATGAATCCACTGCTCCAGGTCGGCTATCAGGTCGGAGAACCGCTGATGATCCATCAGAATACGCGCAAAAAAAATGCCATTGCAAGAGCCACCGAACAGCTGCGGCGGTTTGATCTTGGCGATGAAGAAGCGCTGGTACACAAATATCCCCATATGCTCAGCGGCGGCATGAAACAGAGAAGCCTGATTGCCATGGGCGTGATGGAGGAAGCGCCGGTACTGTTTGCCGATGAACCGACCAAGGGTCTGGATCCGGAGCGGATCCGCACAATCATCGACTGTTTTTCCAAACTGCAGGACCAGACAATCCTCTGTGTCACCCACGACCTGCGCTTTGCAAAAGCTGCTGCGGAGAAAATCTGTGTTCTCTACGCATCGGAAGCAATCGAACTGTCCGACCGGGAAAGCTTTTTCTCCAAACCGCTCCATCCGTACTCGCAGGCTATTCTGGCCGCGCTCCCGGAAAACGGTCTGAAAGTTTCCCAGGGATTTGCGCCCCCCAGAACGGATGCAGACACAGCCAGGGGATGCCATTACGCAAGGCGCTGTCCGCACTGTACAGAAACATGCAAAAATAAAAAACCGCCTATGCTTGACGTAGACGGCAGAAAGGTCAGGTGCTGGCTGTATGCTGATTGAAATCATTGATCTGAAAAAGAGATATCATTCCAGAGGTTCCTGGATTGTAGACTCTGTCAGCTTTCATATTGACAGAGGAGAAACTGTAGGAATCATGGGCGAGAGCGGCAGCGGCAAATCTACGATCGGACAGATCCTGGCCGGTCTGTATGAGCCCACAGACGGAAAAATCCTGTTTCAGGGACAGGACCTGCATATGCCCTATCCCAAAGACGTCCGGCGAAAAATCCAGATCCTGTTTCAGCATCCGGAGGTTTCTTTTAATCCCAGAATGAAGCTGATCGACAGCCTGAAAGAGCCTTATACGCTTCAGAAAAAACCTTTCAGCGAAACAGAATTTTTTCAGTACATGGAGCAGTTCGGGATCTACCCGGAGCATGTGGGACGTTTTCCCGCAGAGCTCTCAGGCGGCGAGCTGCAGAGGATGGCGCTGGCCCGCGCTATGCTTATGGAACCGGAGCTTCTTGTTCTGGACGAACCTACCAGTATGCTTGACATGGTTTCCCAGGCTCAGATGATCCAGCTGCTGCGCTCCCTTCAGGAAAAAACCGGGATCAGCTACCTGTTCATCTCCCACGACGCTGAACTGGCCGCACTCTTCTGCGACCGGATCTATCATCTGGAAGACGGAAAATTTCTCGAAGGGAAAACATGATCTCACGAAAACAGTGTCTGGCGCATCCAGTCTCCGGCCAGACCGATCCAGCTCTGACACTGCACCTGTACCCCGTAGCCGCGGGTGTTGGTGGTTTCCCCATTGGCCAGGCTCAGCCCGTGGCCTCCGACGGGATACAGATGCATCTCAGCCGATACTCCATGCGCCAGAAGTACCTGATAAAACAGAAGAGAATTTTCCACCGGAACCGTAGGATCTGTCTGGGTATGCCACAGAAATACCGGCGGTGTATCCTTACTGACCTGTTTCTCCAGCGACAGCAGTTCCAGCAGTTCCGGTTCCCGGCTGCGCACTCCCAGCAGCTTGTCAAACGAATCTCTGTGTGCCTTCTCTCCGGAGGTAATCACCGGATAGCTCAGGATCATTCCTGCCGGGCGCAGCATCTCTCCTTCCTGTATCTGCAGTCTCTCCCGCAGAAACAGCCGGTTCCAGAATACGCCCAGACAGGCTGCAAGGTGAGCCCCCGCCGAAAAGCCCTGCAATACAATCCTGCTTTTATCGATATGATACATGGAAGCATGTTCCTTCAGCCAGTATACAGTCCAGGCCAGCTGCAGCAGCGCCGTCGGATACACAGCGGGATCTACACTGTAGCGCAGGATCACCGCATGGTACCCCATCGCCAGAAACTGCATGGCCACAGGCTCTGCCTCCCGGTCAGATGTTTTTCTGTAGCCGCCGCCCGGGCAGATCACAATCACCGGCCGGATCCGCTCCCCGTCAATCTCCGGCGAACTGTCCAGAAAATACGTGTACAGCTGCGCTGCACCCTTCTCACCGGGTATCTCAATCTGTATCTTTTCACATATCATAATTTTCCGCTCCTATTGTTTTGTCAATGTCATTTAGTTAAGGTACTTTCCAGTGGCTTCATTATTATGAAGCCGCTGTTTTTTTATGCTGCCAAATTAAAAAATTGTTACATAGCAAGTACGTCTGAACTCATAATACTAAAATTCATCTCATTTCCTGTTATCT
>CAKRNX010000137.1 GCA_934371475.1 uncultured Lachnospiraceae bacterium | reverse complement strand
CAGGCACACCGATCATGTCTTATGCCGTGAAATATGCATCCGCCTTTTATGGTCCATTCCGTGAAGCGGCAGGTTCTGCTCCGTCTTTTGGTGATCGCAAAACATATCAGATGGATTTTCAGAATAAAAGAGAAGGCATCAAAGAGGCTCTGCTCGATGTCGAAGAGGGAGCGGATATCATTATGGTAAAACCGGCGATGGCTTATCAGGATGTGATCACAGAAGTGCGAAAAGTGGTCAACACACCGGTTGCAGCCTACAGCGTCAGCGGAGAATATGCTATGGTAAAAGCAGGAGCCAAACTAGGCTATATTGATGAAGAACGGATCATCGGTGAGATGGCAGTCGGTGCTTACCGTGCTGGAGCCGATATTTATCTTACCTATTTTGCAAAAGAGATTGCAAAAATGATGGATGAAGGGAAGATTGGATGATGACAAGATCAGAAGAACTTTTTAAAAAAGCAGTTACTTTGATGCCGGGTGGCGTGAACAGCCCGGTGCGTGCTTTTGGAAGTGTTGGCAGCACGCCGCGTTTTATTGAACAGGCAGACGGTGTTTATATGACAGATGTGGATGGAAACAAATATCTGGATTTTATCAATTCCTGGGGACCGATGATCCTGGGACACAATCATCCGAAGGTAAGAGAAAGTGTGCTGGAGGCCGTGCAGGGAGGCTTAAGTTTTGGCGCAGCGACAGAGAGGGAGGTGCTGATGGCAGAACTGATCTGCGAGATTGTTCCCTCTATCGAGATGGTGCGTATGGTCAATTCCGGCACGGAGGCTGTGATGAGTGCGGTCCGTGCAGCCAGAGGATTCACCGGTAAAAATAAGATTGTCAAATTTATGGGCTGCTACCATGGTCATTCCGGTGCAATGCTGGTGAAGGCGGGATCCGGTGTGATGACCCAGGGGATCCCGGACAGCGCAGGCGTGCCGGCAGGCTGCACAGAGGATACGCTGTCTGCCGTATATAATGACCTTGATAGCGTAGAGGCTCTGTTTGCACAGAATCCGGATCAGATCGCGGCAGTGATCGTAGAACCGGTGGGCGCGAATATGGGTGTTGTGCCGCCGGTTCCGGGTTTTCTGGAAGGGCTGCGCCGGATCTGCGACGACCATGGCGCGCTTCTGATTTTTGATGAAGTCATTACAGGCTTCAGACTGTCCCTGAGCGGGGCACAGGGATATTACGGCGTGACTCCGGATTTGACTACATTTGGAAAAATTATTGGAGGAGGAATGCCGGTGGGCGCTTACGGAGGACGAAAAGAGATTATGTCCATGGTATCCCCGGCAGGACCGGTGTATCAGGCAGGAACGCTGAGCGGCAATCCGGTTGCGATGGCAGCAGGACTGACTCAGCTGACACTTCTGAAGGAAGATCCGTCATTTTATCAGAAACTGAATGAGACCGGTGACTGGTTCTATTCTGAAATAGAGAAAATACTGGATGAGACCGGCAGCGGCTGTCAGGTAAACCATGTGGGCTCCTTGGGCTGTGTATTTTTTACTTCGGAACCGGTAGTTAATTATGCCAGCGCCAAAACATCTGATACGGGAAGATACAGGGAATATTTTAAATATATGCTTGGCCACGGTATTTATCTGGCACCTTCACAGTTTGAGGCCATGTTCCTGTCAGCAGCGCATACCAGAAATGATCTGGAAAATACGCTGGATGTTATCTGCGGATATGCGCGGAAAGAGGCAAGGGCCAGAAAATAATTTGACTGAAAGGCCGTATTTTACCGGATCATGCCGGTCACGACACCCAGTCTGACCCAGCAGAGCAGACTGGAGACATCCTCATTATCGATGGTATAAGTTTTTCCGCGGCCATTGATCGGAAGGAGCCTGGTAAAGCGTCCCTCATTCCGGATGATTCTGAAAATGATGCGCACGCAGCCTTCTTCCTTCCAGGCAAAGACGCCGAGATCGCCGTCGGAGGGCTCCATGCCGGAGATCAGCAGGATGTCATTCTGGAAAAAGCGGGGACTGAGGCGGTTGTCCGGCAGGCGGAAACCGAAATAGGAGATCCCTTCCTCAAAAGAGCTGCGGAAGGAAAGCTTCTGCATCCGGCTGTAGTCAAGGCAGTCTGAACAGAAGCTGTTTTCATTGAGAAAATAGCCTTTGCGATCACTAAGCAGGCAGGTACATGGGATCTGCCTGTTTTCTCTGCCTGAAACTCTGATTTTCTCCAGCATCGTCAGGAGAAAGAGAAGCACATTTCTGTCATAGTCGGAAATGTTGGCAATTCGGCGGTACAGTTCCAGATTCTGAGTATTGACACCCAGCACTTCCATCAATGGGGAATGAGTGGCTTCCGCGATCCGCAGCACAGTACTGACATCGATTTTTTGCACTTCTTCCGCCATGATCCGTTTGATGGTCATGTAGGGAATCCCGCATTTGTCCGCAAATTTATTCAGGGAAATATTCCATTTGCTGCAATAGCCTCCAATATAGGCGGCCACATTTCTGTTTGTTTCCTGTCCAGGCAAAACATAATCCTCCTTTTTCGTTTTTGTTAAAAAATACCCGACTAAAATGGATAAACAGGTACAAAAAATTAACATAAATTATGGTAAAAAAGATACATAGAACATTAATTTTTGATAAAGTCAGACAAATTACTTTATGAAATTAATGTGATATGAATAATATAATATGACAGTATATTATATTCAATCATATTTTTCGCGAAAAACAGACGGAAAAACAAAGAAAAGGGAAACAAATCATTTAGGAAACGAATAATGCCGGGAGGGAAGAATTATGAATCAAAACTTTGCAATTTTAGGTATGTTTGACCGAAAAAATATTATGAATGTTATTAACAAACAGCCATCTACGTATAAATTTATCATAGCAGCCGTCAATTCCGGGGCGAAAGCGGAAGAGTTTATCCCGAAAGAGCAGGGACTGGCAGAAGAGAAAGAGATTTTGAACAATCTCGGGATCAGGTGTAATCTGCTGGGATATAATTATATACTGGATGCGCTGCGAATGATCAGGGAGAAGCCGGATATCCTGAAAAATATTACAAAGGAGCTGTATCCGGATCTGGCCCGCAGTTACAGAACGCAGGCCTGTAATATTGAGAGAGCTATCCGCCATGCGATAGAGCATGCGTGGAATGCCGGGAATGTTGAACTGAAAAACAGGATTTTCGGATATACGATCAACCCGGAAAAGGGGCGGCCGTCCAACGGGGAATTTCTGGCAGCTGTGGCACATTATCTGGATTATCCGGTGTAAGAGGCATGTATAAAATCCGGGAAAACGTCCATACTTCAAAGAGATCAGATTGGGAAAGGAGCATGGATGGTGACAGACAAAGAAGAACAGGAAATTGGTCTGGAAAATATTCCGGAGCATGAGAGGATGAAATATGAGATCGCACAGGAGCTGGGGCTGTTGGAGCGGGTGCGGGAGTATGGATGGAAATCTCTTTCCGCCAGGGAGACCGGACGGATCGGAGGACTGATGACCCGCAGAAAAAAAGAGGAAGCCAGGCAGAAACATGAATGATAACAGACAGCTGCCGTCCTGATATGAAATGGTTTATATACAAAAGAAGAAATTTTACGGACTTGCCCGGGAGTCGGATTCTGTACTATAATATCGTTAGTTATTGGAAAATACAGAGAAAATCCGGGAAACCGGACCGGGGACAAATATGAAAAATCTGGAACAGGATCTGAAAACAGGAAATTTTAAACCAGTTTATCTCCTTTACGGGGATGAGGCATATCTGAAAAACCTGTATAAGAACCGATTGAAAAACGCATTAATAGCGAAAACAGACACGATGAATCTGCAGCGATACGAGGGAAAGGGTATCTCCATTCCGGAAGTGATTGATCAGGCGGAAACCATGCCGTTTTTTGCGGAACACCGTCTGCTCCTGCTGGAAAATACAGAACTCTTTAAAGGGGCGGGAGGAGATCTGGCGGATTATCTCCCGTCTATGCCGACAGAGACTGTGATGGTCTTTGTCGAGGATGAAGTGGATAAGCGCAGCAGGATGTACAAGGCTGTTAAAAACCTGGGTCGGGTGGCAGAGCTGTCACATCAGAATGAAAAAGTACTGACAAACTGGGTGCTGCGAAGCCTTCAGAAAGAAAATGTGAAAATTACAAGATCGGGGATGGAGCTTCTTCTGGAGCGGGTCGGGAATGATATGGAAAATCTGAGCCATGAGCTTGAGAAGCTGGTAGCTTTCACCTGGGGAAGAGAAGGGATCACGGCGGAGGATGTCAAAGAGATCTGCACGGAGCAGACGGAAAACAAAATTTTTGATATGATTAACGCTATCGCAGAGAAAAATCAGAAACAGGCGCTGGATCTGTATGACGATCTGCTGGCGCTGAAAGAAGCACCGCTGAGGATCCTGGCTCTGCTTGCACGTCAGTTTAATCTGCTGCTGCAGGTCAAGGCGCTGCGGCGTCAAGGATTTGATCAGTCAGAGATTGCATCAAGGGCCGGACTGATGGGGTTTGTGGTGAGAAGGTGCCTTCGCCAGGCGGAATATTTTTCTGAGCAGACGCTGAAAGGCGCAGTGGAAGACTGTATCCGCACGGAAGAAGCCGTCAAGACCGGGCGAATGAGAGATCAGTTGGGTGTAGAACTGCTGATTGTCCGTTACAGCGAGAAGAACAAAAGAGAAACAAATGAAGTGGGAGACTTACCTGGTTCGATTAAAAACAGGATTTAAGAGATATGAAAAAACACTGCCGGAATGACGGAACCGACAGTGTTTTTTGATTGATCTATTCTTATGCGATGCTGTTAACAGCTTTGCTCAGGCGGGATACTTTTCTGGATGCAGTATTCTTATGATATACACCCTTGGTAGTAGCCTTATCGATAGCTGAAGTAGCAGCCTGTAATGCAGCTGCAGCTGCCTCTTTATCTTTTGCAGCTACTGCAGCGTCCACCTTTTTGATTGCAGTCTTAACAGCAGATTTGATTGCCTTATTGCGCTCGTTTTTGGTTTTTGTTACCAGAATTCTCTTTTTTGCAGATTTGATGTTATCCAACCCGTACACCTCCAAACATTTGATTAATTTATAGTTTGTTTCATTAAAATCGGACACGGACGTTTAATGTAAACATACTATTGTATCTTAGTCCAAAGTTGTGCCCTTGTCAATACATATTTCCGGAATATTTGCAAAAAATAAAGGAAGAGAACAGGTTACAGTTTGAGTGCGGCAAAGAGGAATGAGTATGTTCGCTTCATTGGAAACGGAGTAAAAATGTGGCAGGGTGCACATTGTCCAGTGGATAATGGATTTGTGCCGATCGAAACGGAGTGTAGATGCAGAGGTGTGCAGGAGAAATATGTCAGGCAGATATATGATGCGCATCTCGCAGCAAGGATGCCGGGGTATTTTTAAATTCAGGAGGGCTGTATGGTGGGTGATTTCAAGGTGCGCACAGATCTGGCGCTGGAAGCGCGGGAAAGCTGCGGAGAAAAGGATATGAAAATACGCGGAGTCAGCGTGGAGGAACACCATGATGAGGAGAGGGAAATTTTTACGACGGTAGTCAGGGTTGAGACTGAAAACGGAGCCAAAGCCATGGGGAAACCGGTGGGGACGTACGTAACGCTGGAGGTTCCCAATCTGTCAGCACCGGATGATGGGAGTCACCGGGAGATCTCGGAAGTGATCGCCTCACATCTGCAGCAGATGATAGACAGAAATGCCGGAAACGTGCTGGTTGTGGGGCTGGGCAACCGGGAGATAACGCCGGACGCGCTGGGACCGCTGGCTGTGGGTAATCTGAAGATTACAAGACACCTGATACGGGAATTTGGAGATGCCTGTACGCCGGGGGGAAAGGAGTGGGCTGTGAGTGCAGTGGCACCCGGTGTGATGGCACAGACCGGGATGGAGGCGCTGGAACTGATAAGAGGCATTGTCCGGGAGACGGCGCCGGATCTGCTGGTTGTGATTGACGCGCTGGCAGCCAGAAATACCAGAAGGCTGAATCGC
>CAKRNX010000136.1 GCA_934371475.1 uncultured Lachnospiraceae bacterium | reverse complement strand
GTATGACTCCACCGATGCGATATTGCTCCAGTAAGAGTCCATCTTGTATCCGTAAATGCGTTTGACATCCTTGTAGCGGATCAGCACATCTTTGACAAAATCAAAACGTCCTTCCTCCGCTGACTTCTCGATCAGTTCAATCAGCTGTCTCCTTCTCACTACGTAAATACCGCAGGAGATAGTATGGGAATTGGCTGCCATAGGCTTCTCATCGAACTGTACGATCCTGCAATCCTCGTTCATCTTCAGTACACCGAAGCGGGTAAGATCCTCGCTGGCCGGAACATCTTTACAGACCACAGTCATATCTGCCTTTTTGGCAATGTGATATTCCAGAACCTTGTTGAAATCCAGCTTGTAAACTCCGTCTCCGGAAGCCAGTACCACATAC
This sequence comes from uncultured Lachnospiraceae bacterium, assembly GCA_934371475.1. GTDB lineage: Bacteria > Bacillota > Clostridia > Lachnospirales > Lachnospiraceae > Merdiplasma. The sequence continues at coordinate 5,692 of CAKRNX010000136.1, read as the reverse complement.
GGTTCATGGCAGTTTTTCAGAAAACGCAGGTTCTGATGAATCGCGTCCGCTGTTCCCCTGTACCAGAAACCGTTATCTGCTGTCACCATAGGCGGAAATACAAACAGACCGCCCTGCTTTCTTCCGAAATTCCACCATTTGGAGGAATTCAGATGTTCATTCAGAGACCTTGAATTGTACTGCGTCAGCACTGCCACTTTCTGAATATGGGAATTGGACATGCTGCTCAGAACAAAATCGATGCTCCGGTAGCTGCCTGCCACGGGCATGGCAGCGATTGCTCTCTTGTTGGACAGCTCTTTCATCCGATAGCTGTTCCCTCCGGCTAAAATCATTCCTACTGCTCTCATGCTACCACACCTGCCTTATCCAGAGTCTCTCCGCTCGCCAGAATACCGTCCGGATAATCCTCCGGCACTGTCTTTCCAGTCACTGCAGTATTTTTACCAATCTGCACATTGGCAGGAATCTCTGCATTCTCTCCCACCACTGCCAGTCCAAACGCATAAATCTTCGGTTTGAGCTTGTTAGGCACTTCCTCACCCACGCCAAGCTTTGTTCCTGTTCCAATCACCACATTCTCCGCAATGATTGCCTTCTCCAGCACTGCGCCATCGCCGATCACAGTTCCCTGCATGATAATGGAATCGCGGATCACCGCACCCTTACCGATCGTCACACCCGGTCCGATGATGGAATTGTACACCTCACCGTACACCTCGGTGCCATCGCTGATCAGGCTCCGATATACCTTTGCCTCTCCGGATATGTACTCCGGCGGAATGATATCATTCTTGGTATAAATCTTCCAGAACTCCTCATAAAGATTGAACTCCGGTATGATATCGATCAGCTCCATATTGGCTTCCCAGTAAGAGCCCAAGGTACCGACATCCTTCCAGTAGCCGTTGTACTCATACGCTACCAGTGTCTCACCCTTATTGAAGCAGTACGGGATCACATGTTTTCCAAAATCACAACCCTCCTGCTCAGCCAGCGCAATCAGCGCCTCCTTCAGCGCTTTCCAGCTGAAAATGTAGATACCCATCGATGCCAGGTTGCTGTGCGGATGCTCCGGCTTCTCCTGGAATTCTTCGATACGGCCCTTCTCATCCGTCACTACAATACCAAAACGGCTGGCCTCTTCCTGAGGAACCGGCATTACTGCGATACTGACATCAGCATTATGTGATTTATGATAATCCAGCATCACTTCATAGTCCATCTTGTAGATATGGTCGCCGGACAGAATCAATACATAATCCGGATTATAACTCTCCATATAGGCAAGGTTCTGATAGATGGCGTTCGCTGTACCTGTGTACCACTCTGTCTTGCCCACCTTCTCATACGGCGGCAGAACGGTTACGCCTCCGACATTTCTGTCCAGATCCCACGGAATACCGATCCCGATGTGGGAATTCAGCCGCAGGGGTTGATACTGTGTCAGCACACCTACTGTATCAATTCCGGAATTGATACAATTGCTTAACGGAAAATCAATGATACGGTACTTCCCGCCAAATGCTACCGCAGGTTTTGCAACCTTGGCAGTCAGCACACCAAGGCGGCTGCCCTGACCGCCAGCCAGCAGCATCGCGATCATTTCTTTCTTTATCACGCTATCACCTCTTGTTGTCTTATTTTATGTTTATTATAGCACACGGTTATGATTTTGTGAACATTTTTTACAATATTTTGTATTTATAAACTTATTTTTTACTGCAAAACATTTATTTTTTCAAAATTAATCATATTTTTCGCCTTTATAAATGAATATATTTATTGGTATTTTTCGTTGATTTTTTGTCGATTTTATCTAATTTTTTCATGATACTCTTTCATTTTACATTCAGTAATAGTATACTGAATAAAACAGCAACAGTTTTTTTGCTCTGCCGGATATTACCGAGATATCATAACTTTTGTTCTGTGCGTGAGCAAATTATGTCCTGGGCACACGTCTGCTGAAAGCTTTTATTTCCCGGAAAAAGTTTTCGCAATCCCAGAGCGTAGTGAAAAAAGACTTTTCGTGAGCTGTGAGTTCCAGTTTACGGGAGATTTCACCCGAATGAGAAGAGCAATGTAATCTTGCTGCAAAGCGGAACTTACAGGCTGCGAAAATAGTTCATTCCGGAAAATAAAAAATAAGGAGATTCTTTCATGTATCAGATAAATTTCAACCAGCCGGTCTGTGTTCATTTCATCGGGATCGGCGGCATCAGCATGAGCGGCCTGGCGGCTGTTCTCTTAAAGGAAGGCTTCCGCGTCACCGGTTCCGACGCAAAGCCCTCTTCCCTCACCAGATGGCTGGAGGAGAAGGGTGCCGTCATCGCCTACGGTCAGAGTGCTGACAATATCAAACCCTATCACAATGTGGTTGTTTATACTGCAGCCATCCATCCGGACAATCCGGAGTTTATGGCCGCAAAACAGGCCGGCATCCCCATGCTGACCCGCGCTGAACTGCTCGGCGAGATCATGCAGAATTACGAAGTCCCCATCGCGGTATCCGGTACCCACGGCAAAACCACGACCACGTCCATGCTCTCCCACATCATGCTGGCAGCAGACATGGATCCCACGATTTCCGTGGGCGGTATCCTCAAGGCAATCCACGGAAACATCCGTGTCGGGAACTCCCAGAATTTTATCACTGAGGCCTGCGAGTATACGAACAGCTTTTTAAGCCTATATCCCAAGATCAGTCTGATCCTCAACATTGATGCGGATCACCTTGATTTTTTCAAGGATCTAACTGATATCCGCAGATCTTTCCGCAAGTTTGCCGAGCGCCTTCCGGAGGACGGAACACTGATCATCAACGGTTCGATTGAACGTCTGGGCGAAATCATCGACGGGCTGAAATGCCGCGTAATCACCTACGGGGCGCCGGACAGCATGTACACCGCCGCCAATATTACATATAACGAACTTGGATTTGGCAGTTTCGATCTGATGAAAAACGGCGTCAATGCCGGACATTTTCAGCTGATGGTTCCCGGCGAACACAATGTCTCCAACGCTGTTGCAGCGCTGGCCGCCGCCGATCTGCTGGGGGTGGAGGCCGACACATCCCGTCAGGGTCTTCTGGCATTCACCGGAACAGACCGCCGTTTCCAGCGCAAGGGAGAGATCCGGGGCGTGACTATTATTGACGACTACGCTCACCATCCCACTGAAATCAAGGCCACGCTGAACGCTGCCCGGAATTATCCGCACAAAACCATCTGGTGCGTCTTCCAGCCTCACACCTACACGAGAACCAAGGCTCTGATGGATGATTTTGCACAGGCACTGACACTCGCAGACAAAGTAGTGCTGGCAGATATCTATGCAGCCAGGGAGACTGACACTCTGGGGATCAGCTCCCAGACGTTGCAGCACAAAATTCAGGAACTCGGCGGGGAAGCCTATTATTTCCATACCTTTGACGAGATCGAAAATTTCCTTCTTGAACATTGTGTCCACGGTGATCTGTTGATAACTATGGGAGCCGGAGACGTTGTAACTGTTGGAGAAGACCTGTTAGGGAAATAAGTATCCACATTATCCACACGCTTATTCACATCCAGTGTGTACAGCGTGTGGACTTTTTTGTGGAAAAGATCCAGTTCAATTTTACCTGTCTCTATGGTATACTTGTTCAAGAATGTTCCAGCATTCTTGCTGCGAGGTGGGAGTCACTTTCCCATCTGATATACTTTACAAGTACAAACAGGAGGCATCTGCCATGAAACTTCATCTCCCGCCCCGGTGCGGTGTGACTATAATTGAAAACACTTTTATTGATGAATATATGCCCCGGGCCAATGGTGAATTTGTGAAAGTCTATCTCTATCTTCTGCGCTGTGCCTCTGAGGAAAGGGAACTCTCTCTTTCTTCGATCGCCGACGTATTTGACCATACAGAGAGCGACATCCGGAGGGCTCTCTCCTACTGGGAAAAGCTAAAACTTCTCCGTCTGCAATATGACAAACGCGGCGGGATCAGTGAGATTGCTTTTCTCAGCGAAGAAGACCGCAGACAGTCCGCCTCTTTCCCAGCTGCAGGTACAGCCGCCGCCAAAGAGATACCGCATCCCCAGGATACGGCTCCTCCACCCAGCGACCTGACCCGTGACCGGAAGCGCGAACTGGCCGGACAGGCCCAGATCCAGCAGCTGATGTTCATTGCAGAACAGTATTATTCCCGCCCCCTTACGACTACAGAGCAGACCAATCTGCTTTATTTTTATGACACACTGCATTTTTCCGCAGATCTGATCGAATATCTGATTGAATACTGTGTCTCAAAGGGCAGTACCGGCTCCCACTACATGGAAAAGGTTGCCCAGGAATGGTACAAGAACGGGATTACCACAGTAGCGCAGGCCAAGAGCAGTACAAACCTGTATAATAAAAATTATTTCACGGTTTTTAATTCTCTGGGCATCAAAGGGCGCAATCCGGCTCCCGCAGAGATCAAGATCATGGATCGGTGGTTCAACGAGCTTGGCTTTACCATTGAGATTATTCTGGAGGCGTGCAACCGCACGATCCGTCAGACTCACCAGCCCAACTTTCAGTACACGGACAAGATCCTGGAACAGTGGCACCGCTCCGGTGTCCGCCAGCTGTCTGATATCCGCAGGCTGGACCTGGAATATTCGACGCGCAAAAAAGCAGCCGTGCAGACACCGAAAGCCTCCGCTCCCAACCGCTTCAACAATTTCCCGCAGCGGGAATATGACTGGAGCCAGCTTGAGCAGCAGCTTCTGAATGCACAGACCAGAAAAGAGGGATAAGTCTTGGGACTGAATAACACACAGTATGATACAATTATGCGCCAGTACAGCAAACTTCAGCTGAAGAGCCGCCACGAAATGGAAGAACACCGCCAGACAGCTTATCAGGCAATCCCTCAGCTGACAGACATTGACCGCCAGGTAGCTGCCAGCAGCCTCGAATATGCCAGACGTCTGCTGGATGACAAGAGCACGGACACCTCCGGTCTGAAGCAGAAACTGAGGGAATTTTCTCTGATGCGTTCCGATCTGCTGAAGTCACACGGGTTTCCGGCAGATTACCTCGATATGCACTATCACTGTCCTGACTGTCAGGATACCGGATATATCAGCGGCAAAAAATGCCACTGTTTCCGCCAGGCCGCTATTGATCTGTTCTACACGCAGTCCGGTCTGCGGCAAATCCTTGAGATCGAAAATTTTGAACATTTTTCCTATGATTATTATCCGGATGATCTGATTAATCCCGCCACCGGCCGCAGCGCCAGAGAGATGATGCGCAGCACGGTAGCTGCCTGCCTGCGCTATATTGACAGCTTTGATACCGATTTTTCCAACCTGTTTTTTTACGGCGGCACCGGACTTGGCAAAACATTCCTCTCTCACTGCATTGCAAGGGAGCTGATCGAACGCGCCCACTCTGTCATCTATTACTCTTCCTTTGAACTGTTTGACATGGTGGCGCAAAATTCCTTCGGACGTGCAGATCCTTCTTCTAATATGAAAGATTACGTGTTTGACTGCGACCTGCTGATCATTGACGATCTCGGCACGGAACTGACCAACAGTTTTGTCTCCTCCCAGCTCTTCCTGATACTCAACGAACGCATTCAGAGGAGCAAAAGCACTATCATTTCCACTAATCTTCCGCTTCCGGTTTTCGCTGAAACATACTCGGAGCGGGTG
>CAKRNX010000135.1 GCA_934371475.1 uncultured Lachnospiraceae bacterium | reverse complement strand
GTGTATTCCCATTCAGAGGCAAATAGAACTTCTAAATATATAAAGACGGGAAAAGACGAATCCTGTCATTTAGAAAATTAATTTTTTCAGATGTCTCCAGGTCTCCATCCACGGCTTATTGCTTTTCGTAATTGAAGCAGGAGACTTACCTGACTTGATGAAAATCCAAAAATGCCGCCGGTATTCCTGCTGCAAAGTGCGCGTCATACATCTGTATGACATATTTTCTTCCGTACACCTCTGTAATTTTGCCAGATCATGTTTGAAAAAGACAGCCTCATCATCAGAGACCGTGCAGAAAAACCGCCCAAATCCTTATAAAACGCTTGTTTTCTCGGATATTTGTGATAAAATGGCAAAGGATTATTGATAACAAGAGGAAAACAGACCCCATAAGAGAAAGAAAGGGAAACAGAATTATGGTCAGAGAAGACGTACGTAACATTGCGATTATTGCTCACGTTGACCATGGCAAGACGACTCTGGTGGACGAGCTGCTCAAACAGAGCGGTGTATTCCGCGCAAACCAGGAGGTTGCAGAGCGTGTCATGGACTCCAATGATCTGGAGCGGGAACGTGGCATTACTATTTTATCCAAAAACACTGCTGTTTTTTATAAAAATACAAAAATCAACATCATTGATACCCCGGGACATGCCGATTTCGGCGGCGAGGTAGAGCGTGTCCTCAAGATGGTAAATGGCGTCATCCTTGTAGTAGACGCTTTTGAAGGTGCTATGCCCCAGACCAAATTCGTGCTGCGCAAAGCGCTGGAACTGAATCTGCCGGTGATTGTCTGCATCAACAAGATTGACCGTCCCGAGGCAAGACCCGAGGAAGTCATCGATGAGATTCTGGAGCTGTTCATCGATCTGGACGCTTCCGACGAGCAGCTTGACTGCCCGTTCCTGTTTGCTTCCGCAAAGGCAGGCTATGCTGTCAGAGACCTGAAAGACGAGCCGAAGGATATGAGCCCGCTGTTTGAGACAATCCTTGACTACATCCCGGCTCCCGAGGGAGATCCCGAAGGTCCGGTGCAGATGCTGATCAGTACGATTGACTATAATGAATATGTAGGCCGTATCGGTGTCGGCAAAGTGGACCGCGGCACCATCAAAGTCAACCAGGAAGCAGTTCTGGTCAATCACCACGATCCATCCAAAAAGCAGAAAGTAAAAATCAGCAAACTGTACGAATTTGACGGTCTGAACAAGGTGGATGTGCCTTCCGCTACGATCGGATCTATTGTAGCTATTTCCGGTATTGCAGACCTGCACATCGGAGATACGATCTGCGCGGTAGACTGCCCGGATCCCATCCCGTTCCAGAAGATTTCCGAGCCTACGATTTCCATGAATTTCATCGTCAATGACAGCCCTCTGGCAGGTCAGGAAGGTAAATTCGTTACCTCCCGTCATCTGCGTGACCGTCTGTTCCGTGAGCTGAACACTGACGTCAGCCTGCGTGTCGAAGACACAGAAGATACCGATACGTTCAAAGTATCCGGCCGCGGCGAGCTGCATCTGTCCATCCTGATTGAGACCATGCGCCGTGAAGGATATGAGTTCGCTGTCAGCAAGGCAGAAGTCATTTACAAATATGATGAGCGCAACCGCAAACTGGAACCCATGGAGCTGGCCTTCATCGATGTACCAGACGAATTTTCCGGCACTGTCATCCAGAAACTGAGCTTGCGCAAGGGTGAGCTGCAGGGTATGAGCAGAACATCCGGCGGATACACCCGTCTGGAGTTTTCCATCCCGTCCAGAGGACTGATCGGTTTCCGTAATGATTTTATGACCGACACCAAGGGCAACGGTATCATCAATACGATCTTCGATGGCTACGCTCCGTACAAGGGCGACCTGCAGTACCGCAGCCAGGGTTCTCTGATTGCTTTTGAAACCGGTGAATCTGTAGCTTACGGTCTGTTCAACGCACAGGACCGCGGTACTCTGTTTATCGGACCGGGCGAGAAGGTTTATTCCGGAATGGTCATCGGCCAGAGCGGCAAGCCCGAAGATATTGAGCTGAATGTCTGCAAGACCAAACATCTGACCAACACCCGTGCTTCAGGATCCGATGATGCGCTGAAACTGACACCGCCCAAGATCCTCAGCCTGGAGCAGGCCCTAGAATTTATTGATACCGATGAGCTGCTTGAGGTAACTCCCAAGAGCCTGCGTATCCGTAAAAAAATCCTGGATCCCACACTGAGAAAGAGAGCCAGCTTCAAAAATAAATAAACAGGAAGCAATCTGATACTTGCATTCCTGTTTTGTATGGGCTAAATTATTTATGTCCATTTTTAGGATCTCCTGTGCTATTTTATTTGTAGTTTTGCAGACTTACATTTATTTTAGCGCAGGAGATTTTTATTTCCAACTGAAACTCAATAAAACAACCGCACATAAAAGGAGACTCTCCATCATCTGTTCTTATGATTTTGAGTCTCCTCCTTTTTGACTTCCAGCTTCCTTGTAGATTTTTAGAAGACTGCCATGGCTGCACTCTTTCTCCTCATACCGAAACTGAGACCTGATTTCAAATCTGACAGGTCTTCCCGGTCACTTTACTCACTCAGGAATGCCCCGGCATTCTTGCTTCGAGATATGCGTCATGCATCTGCATGACATATTTCTCCTGTGCGCCTCTGCAATTCTATCTGTCTTTATGCCTCTGCCTGGTAAGTTTCTGTTCTCTCATCTGAGATCACACCTGACCAGTTCAGGCCATCGCCGAGCAAACCGGCTATATCAGCGCCGGCACGCTGACGAGGGCATTCAAGCGGTACGAAGGTATTACACCGGGATGGTACCGGAAAAACTTCTCAGTTCAGAAACCGGAATGAAATTCTGTATTCATCACGCCCCGGATCAAACAGGCGCTCATAATCTTCTCCCGTCAGTTCACGGGGCTGATCCTGAGCGCCCTCTTCTGTCTCTTTTTCCGTTCCTTTTCCGGCTTCCCGGCTGTCTTTATCCGAATCTGCCGCGCCGCTCTCCACTCCGGCCGCCTCCGGCATCACCGCATGTACGCAGTCCAGAAAGAACAGCCGCGGAAACAGCGTCCCTGCAAGCAGCATAGCCAGCCCCAGAAACCGGATACCTTTTTTTACAATGTTTCCAGAGTATGTCTGTGAAACCATTTCTGTAATCTGGAAACCCCTCTTACAAAAAATCTTTTTCAAATACACTCTGGCATTTTTCTCCGTGGCATATGTTTCAGCACACATTCTCTTATCTCTGCCTGTTTGTTGTTTCGGCTCTGCTCCTTCTTTTTGATTCTGCTGCTTCATACTCTGTTTCATCTGGCTCCCTTCCATTCTGCACAGTACACAGCATTTCATTCTGATATGCTTCAGCGAAACTTAACAAAAGAACATGACAGAGTCAGGCTGTGTATATACTACCACCATACTAAGTTTTATAAACATCTGGCCTCATAAATCTAAATAAAACTTTTATATTGGAAGTATTGCCGGATTTTTGCGGTCTATTCCTGTTCTCGCTTCTGTAATTTAGAGCGTGTTTTTCAATTCTCTGACCCCAATTAGACAAACGTGTGCTTGCCCCCAAGAGTCAGATATTCCCCACACCCACTGCGCTTCCTGCCGCAGCCAGCACAAATCCGATTGATCCGCTGAAACTGCCTTTTTTCTCTTTCATCGTTTCACTCCACTCTCTTTCCGGAATGTATTTGAAAAAGGCTTTTCGTAAGCTTTAAGTTCCGGTTTATGGGATATATTGCCCGAATGAAGACAAAATCCGCCGCTCTGATATGCCCTTGCAATAACAAATGATAATCCCTGATCCAATCCTCTTCTACTTTCAGCGGATTTTCACAGTGCAAGGCATCCGCACAACTCAAAAGATGATACAGTTCATCTTCTCCATCACGCATCGGATCTGGCATAAGCATTTTTCATCAGGTTGCTCAGCTCATAGAGGACCTTGTCCAGCGTATCTGCCGTCTCCCTCTTCAGCATCTGTGCGATCTCACGGTTGGCCTGCCGCTTCAGCTCCATTCTCGCTGCCTCATCCGGCTCCTGAGATAACAGCGCGTCATACCGGTTAATGAGCTGATGGCCGAGCGCCATAACTTTCTCCTGATAGCGCTCCACATGAAACAGAGATTTCTTATAGGAAGCATCCGCCATAGCCGCAATGAGCCTGCTGCTCCAGTAAAAATTGTCGGTCGATACTTCCCTGCCGGTATTTGACAGATATTCCGGTGTCTCATCCACGTCTGCATAGAACGGTGCCAGCGCATTAAACGCATTGGACGCATAAGCCACCCACTCAATCGTTCCAAAATCCTGTTTCTGATCGGGGCGCATCTGAATCACGGAGAGGAAATCATTTCGATTGATGCCGATAGAACGGTATGCGCCTTTCATCGCTTTGTCTCCATACGTTGCATACGGATCATACGGCGTTCCCTGATAATGGGAAGACAGCACGTACTTCACATCTTCTACAGTCACTTTTTTCTCCGGCACCATACACCACGGAAGATTATCAGACACCGGCGTAAACTCCGCCTCCGGTCCGTCCCAGACTCTGGAGGTCGGATTCAGGTACCGCTCCATAAACCAGGCACGCGGCGTATTGTATACATGATCCGAATCGTCATGGCTGCCGAACGTATCTCTGGCATTCAGCATGCCATCCTGGGACAGGTTCAGATGATATTTCTCGATAAATTCTTTCAGATCTGCGGAGCACATATGGTTTTTCTGCTCCGTCAGCGCATCCTGCAGGTCAAACCGGTCGATTCCCAGCTGGTTTGGCATCACCACATACACATCGTCCGGCACTCTCTTTGCAATCCAGTGGTGGCCTCCGATCGTCTCCAGCCACCAGATCTCATCCACATCCTGAAATGCAATGCCGTTCATCTCATACGTGCCGTACTGTTCCAACAGGCTGCCAAGACGCTGCACGCCCTCCCTGGCGCTGCGAATGTAGGGAAGCACCAGGCAGACGATATCTTCTTCGCCGATCCCTCCGGGGACCTCCTCTGCTCCGTCCTGTGCCGGATGATATTCCACAAGAGGATCTGCGCCCAGTACCCGCGGATTGGAGGTGATCGTCTCCGTCGCCGTCATAGCCACATTTGCCTCATTGACTCCGCTGGCCGCCCAGATCCCCTCTCCCTCCAGCGCGTTGGGCATGGAAGTATAGCGCATGGGGTTGTCCGGCAGCTCAATCTCCACATGAGAAAGCACGGATCTGTAGTGGCGCGGCTGTTCCTCCGGCTGCACCACGGTAAATTTCTTCGGTGTAAAATGTCCGGATCCCGAGTCATCATTCCTCGCGATCATCGTTGATCCGTCATAAGATGCATGTTTTCCTACCAGTATTGTTGTACAAGCCATTTTTTCTGTCCTTTCTGCCATAAATATCGTTCATTGAAAGATTAGAGTGTCAAAACACTCTGTAATCTCAAAAATCAATTCCGGCATTCATTTATTCCCGCGAACAGCAAGCCATACGGCCATGCTTGCAGGAATATTTTTATCTTAACAATCCCGTTTCTTCCTGTCAATTGGATGCACCGGCAATTTGCTTTTCTTTCACAGGACGCAATTTCCTGTGAAATAACATATTTCATGGATAAGCAGACCTGTTTTCTATTGACATGATTTTATGAGATTGCTATAATCCATCTGTATTGACAAACTTGTGACAATTAAATCATATTGCTGCATCTGACAATGAGTCAGGCAAGGAACGCGGTGCGAATCCGCGGCAGTCACCACTACTGTAACGCTGACAAACAGACAGTATGCCACTGTACTACGGGAGGACTCCCGTATGATGGGAAGGCGTCTGGGCGGACGAGGCGAAGCCAGGATATTTGGCAGGGATCACTGTTCCCGGGATGAGGGAACGGGTGTTTTTTTGTGTCTTCCTTTCCTGCCGCTCTGCGGGCAGTATGAAAATGTCATGCCTACACACAAGGAGGAAATGGAATGAAAATGAAGAAACTCTGCTCGGCTCTTCTGAGCGCCGTTCTCGCAGCCGGAATGATGGTCGGCACCGTCAGCACACCGGTGATGGCAGCTGAAACCGCAACCGAGAGCACCG
>CAKRNX010000134.1 GCA_934371475.1 uncultured Lachnospiraceae bacterium | reverse complement strand
TGCTGGTAACAGCAGGCCTGGATAGATGGCCATTCACGACATAACCCGGCTTATCGTCCTGCTTACAGCAGATAGCATATACGACCGTTGCGAAACAGTATGTTTTGCAGCGGTTTTTTCAGGTGAAATGATGGATGAAGCATACAGAAAATTTAAAGAAACCGGTCAGGAAGCGCTGCGCCTGAAGATTGCACTGGAGCAGCTGCTGGGCAGAGACCGGGAAATGCTGCCACAGGAGGTAAGGACGGAGTATGAGCGTTATCTGAAAAAGAGAATCCGTCCGGCGATGGAACAGCTGATTATGAACGGGGAGACGGATCAGATCGTGCATCTGGGAAGTTATGGATGGTTCGGCGAAAAAGAACTGGACAGTTTCCTGGATAAGGCAAGAAAAGAATACCGGACTGCGGCATGGCTCGTGCTGCTGCGCCTGAAACAGGAGCGATACGGGTTCCGTGGCAGAGACTTTACCTTATAGAAGCTGCGGCAGAGTAGAATAAAGTACATTAGATGGGGAAGCAATTTCCACCTCTGTAGGAGGCGAGAAACAAATCAGTATCAGCGGTGGGAGCCACACTCTCATCTGATATAGCTTACAGCAGGATTGCAGAGGTGCGCAGTAAGAATGCCGGGGCATTCTTGAAAGGCAGAACTGGAGAGGACGAAATGGAGACAGGGCAGAAAGAATGCACCGCGGAAGAAAAAGAAGAACAGCAGAACCGGTTGGCCGGGCAGATCCTTGAACGGTGCCGCGCGGAGCTTTACCGCTATTTTCCGGGACTGGACGGCGCATTTGCAGCTGTGGTGTGCCGCAAGTCGCAGGAAACAGTGTCTATAGGAACGGATGGCGATGCGGTGTGGTTCTGTGCGGACTTTGTGATCCGTCGGTTTGCAGAGGATCCGGCTTTGCTGTACCGAGGGTACCTGCATATGTTACTGCATTGCCTGATGGGGCATGTGGTCTGCTGGCGCGAGGATCCGCTGTGGGATCTGGCCTGTGACATGGCAGTGGATCTGGCACTGGAGCAGGGACTGCACGCCTGCCCTGCCCTGTGGGGTCAGAGAGAAAGCGCTGCGAAATTTTTGAATGTGAAAAAAGAAAAAAAACGGAAGATGCCAGGTTCTGCGGAGAGTCTGTATCAGTGGCTGAAGGAGCAGATGCAGAATGCGGATGATTTTCCGGAAGAGCGGAGGGCACTGGAGCAGAGCTGTCAGTTTGACGATCATCGTTTCTGGCAGGTAAATGAGGATGCCATGCGCCGTCAGAAACTTCAGGATAAATGGGAAAGAGCCGGGCAGAGACTGAGCGGAAACGGCGGCATAGGTGCAGGATTTACAGCCGGAAGTGCTGCTGGGAGCCGGGAGGAGATACCGGATGAGATATACAAGAGCCGTTATGATTATCGGAGATTTCTGCGGCGTTTCTGCAGTCAGAGAGAAGAACTGTGGCTTGATATGGACAGTTTTGATTATATTTATTATAGCCTCGGAATGGAACGCTACGGAAATCTTCCGCTGATTGAGCCGCTGGAATACAGGGAAGCCAACCGGCTGGAAGATCTGGTCATTGCGATTGATACGTCGGGATCCTGCAAAAAGGAAACGGTGCAGCAGTTTCTGGGAGAGACATTCGGAATACTCAGTGAAAAAGAAAACTTTTTCCGGAAAATGTCTGTAACGATTTTGCAGTGTGACTGTTGTATACAGGACGTGGCAGCCATTCATTCAGAAGAAGAATGGGAGGACTATCAGACAAAAGTGACAATCAAGGGCAGAGGCGGGACAGATTTCTGCCCGGTATTCCGCTATATTGAGGAGCAGAGGGCAGAGGGAAACCTTCGCAGATTAAAGGCATTGATTTATTTTACGGACGGCGACGGCGTGTATCCGAGGAGCCGCCCCGACTATGAGACAGCGTTTGTGTTTGTGAAAAAAACGAAAGGAATGGATCTGGTTCCGGGATGGGCCATGAAACTGCTGGTAAACGGATGAATATACAGGAAGCAAAACAGGAAATAAAAAATGCGCTTTTGGTTTATCACAGAAAGGATGCGCAGGGAAATTACAGATATCCGCTGGTGCGGCAGCGGCCTATTTTTCTGGTGGGTCCTCCAGGCATAGGGAAAACGGCGATTATGGAGCAGGCTGCCGCAGAGTGCGGTGCGGGTCTGGTAGCCTATACGATTACCCATCACACGAGGCAGAGCGCGATTGGTCTGCCTCGGATTGTGAGCCGAAGCTATGGCGGGCAGCAGATGAGCATTACCGAGTACACACTCAGTGAGATTGTCGCGTCTGTCTATGACTGTATGGAGCGGACCGGAAAGTGTGAAGGGATCCTGTTTATTGATGAGATCAACTGTGTATCGGAGACGCTGGCGCCTACGATGCTCCAGTTCCTGCAGAATAAAAGTTTTGGCAACCATAAGATTCCGGAAGGGTGGATGATTGTGGCAGCGGGGAATCCGCCGGAGTATAACCGGTCGGTGCGGGAATTTGATATGGCAACACTGGATCGCGTGAGAAAAATTGAGGTAAAAGCGGACTGCGATGTGTGGCTGCAGTACGGGGAGCAGCACGGGATCCACAGGGCAATCCTGTCGTATCTGTCCATGAAAAAAGACCGTTTTTATCAGGTGAGGGACATGGCGGACGGCAGAGAGTTTGTGACAGCCAGGGGATGGGAAGATCTCTCGCAGCTTCTTCTCGGATATGAGGAGTTGGGGCTGCCGGTAGGAATGGCGCAGATGCAGCAGTTTTTGTATCTGGAGGACACAGCCAGGGATTTTTCGGCATATTATCATCTGTACTGCAAATACGGACAGGATTATGAGGTACCGGCGATCCTTGACGGAACTCTGCCGGAGAGCAGACGCAGGGCAAAAGCAGAACTGGCCCGTGCGGCAGCCTTTGAGGAGCGGTTTACTGTAACGGAGTTACTGATTGATACGCTGAAAAATGATTTTGATACCTGGGCGATGATGGAACAGTTTGTGCAGGAACTGCATGGGATCCTGAAAGATCTGATTGGCCGAAACGCGGATGAGAAAGCCCGGATGGATGAGTCAGACGGAGATATCTGCGGACTAAAATGGCTGGCGCAGAAGCGAAAAGCGGCGCTGGCGATTAAGATACAAAATGAACTGATTGGCGGGGAGGATGTGCAGCAGGAGAAAAAAATTCTGGATGTACTGGAGCAGTTTTCGGCCAGGCTGCAGGAACTCCATGTCAGGAAGAGGGAAGAAGGATTCGAACAGGTGCGCCTGATGTTTGGGGCGATCACAGAAGAACTGCAGCAGATGGCAGAGCGGATCCGGGAGAGGCTGGAGCGTGCGTTTGCCTTTGCAGAAGAGAGCTTTGGAGGCCAGCAGGAGATGATCTTGCTGGTATCCTCTCTGGCAGGGAATGAGCGGTCGGCTGGATTTATTCAGCAGTATGGGTGTGATGCCTGCCTGAAATACAGCTCACTGCTGACAGGAGAGAGGACGGAAGAGGAACTGCAGACAGCCTGCCGTCAGATGATCCGGGAAACAGAAGACGGACAGCAGGTGTGAAATGATTCACACTTTTGTGCCTGACTTTATAATAGATGTAGAGTTTATAATACAGATGGATGAATACCAAAGCATTCTTGAATTGATGCGGCAATCCTTAAATGACTGACAGAAAGACGAGGAACTGTACTATGGAAAAGAACCTGACAACCGGCAGTGTATTGAAAAATGTAATCCTGTTTTCGATTCCGTATTTATTCTCTTATTTTTTACAGACTCTGTATGGAATGGCCGATTTGTTTATCATCGGGCAGTTTGACGGGATTGCGAGCACGACGGCTGTATCGGTGGGATCACAGGTGATGCATATGCTGACGGTCATGATTGTGGGACTTGCCATGGGTACAACGGTAAGCATTGCGCAGGCAGTGGGCGGCAGAGAACACAGGAAGGCGGCGCAGAGTATTGGCAATACAGTGACATTATTTATGATTGTATCCATTGTCCTTACTGTGCTGCTGGTAGCACTGGTGCGTCCGATTGCGGCAGTGATAGCGACGCCTGCAGAGGCAGTGGAAGGGACTGTGGCGTATCTGACGATCTGTTTTATCGGGATTCCGTTTATTACGGCATACAATATTATCAGTTCTATTTTCCGCGGAATGGGAGACAGCAAAAGTCCCATGTATTTTATCGCGATTGCGTGCGCGGCCAATATTGTTCTGGATTATGTGTTTATCGGAGCACTGAAACTGGGGCCTGCCGGTGCGGCGCTGGCTACAACGGCTGCGCAGGCTGTAAGCGTGGCCGTGTCGCTGACTGTCATAGTCAAAAAACGCAGCATTGTGCTGAAAAAAAGTGATTTCAGGCCATGCGGCAGTGTAATGGGCAAGATCTTATCCATCGGGGTTCCGATTGCCTGCCAGGACGGGCTGATTCAGGTTGCATTTATGATTATTACAGTGATTGCCAACCATCGGGGACTGAATGATGCGGCGGCGGTAGGCATTGTAGAAAAATTTATCAGCTTTCTGTTTCTGGTTCCTTCGTCCATGCTGTCTACGGTCTCCGCACTGGGAGCGCAGAATATCGGTGCGAAAAAACCGGAGCGGGCAGTACAGACTATGCGGTATGCGATCCTGATTGCCGTTGGCTTTGGGCTGAGTGCAGCTTTTGTAATCCAGTTCCTGGCAGAGCCGATCGTGGCACTGTTTACAGACAGCGCTGCAGCGGGAGGCGCGGAGGTGATCTGCCAGGGAGGACAGTATCTGAGAGGCTATATCTGGGATTGTGTGTTTGCAGGCGTTCATTTCAGCTTCAGCGGTTATTTCTGCGCCTGTGGAAAATCAGGACTTTCATTTCTGCACAATATTCTGTCAATCATCTTTATCCGTGTGCCGGGTGCGTATCTGACCTCCAAACTTTTTCCGACAACGCTGCTTCCGATGGGACTTGCAACGGCGGCAGGTTCATTGCTGTCCGTACTGATCTGTATTACAGCGTTTGTCATACTGCGGCGGAATACGGCCGGGAGGGCGTGAAGTGGAATTGTGATTCACAAGCAGCAGATTGCACATCGTCTGAACTGGCTGGAGGACTCGCTGAAGAGAGAAGGCTTTCTGGACATGGAAGCGCCGATCCGTCAGATGGATCAGTCGGATGTGGAGACGGTTGTGTTTCTTGTTTCACAGCCTGTTTGGAAAGATCGAAAAGAGAAAACCTGCATATTCTGGTAAAAAAGGATATGCAGGTTGTTTTTATGGCAAAAATAGTGCTTGACGCAGGTCACGGAGGACAGGATCCAGGTGCAGTGCAGGGGGAGAGAAAGGAAAAAGATGATAATCTGGCGCTGACTCTGGCAGTGGGGAAACTTCTGGAGAAACAGGGAGTGGATGTGGTTTATACAAGAGCGGACGATGTGTACCAGACGCCTTACGAGAAGGCGCAGATTTCCAACGGGGAGAATCCGGATTTTCTTGTGTCCATTCACCGCAATTCCAGTCCGAAAGAAAATCAGTATGAGGGTGTGGAGACTCTGGTATACGATCAGTCCGGGGATAAACTGAAGATGGCGGAAGCGATCAATCGGCATCTGGAGCGCGTGGGATACCAGAATCTGGGAACAGAGGAGAGACCGGGGCTGGTGATCCTGCGGCGGACGAAGGATCCGGCGCTTCTGGTCGAGGCCGGATTTATCAATTCAAAGAAGGATAACGAACTGTTTGATGAAAAATTTGACGAGACTGCGCAGGCGATTGCGGACGGGATCCTGGAGATACTGAATGAAGAGGCACAGGAAGAAGAAAAGTATTACCGCGTGCAGACCGGTGCATTCAGAAATCAGGAATACGCACTGGATATGAAACGGCAGCTGAAGGAGGAAGGTTTTCCGGCGTTTATCGTAAAAGCCTGCGATTTGTACCGGGTACAGGTTGGAGCTTTTAAGGAGATGGATAATGCAATCAAGATGGAAGCCGCGCTGCGGAGAAGAGGATACTCGACATGGATTGCGTATGAACCGGAACAATAGGCAAACGGTTCGGGTGAATCAGTTATGAAACATTTTCGGTGACAAAAAATAATACCGGTACTTTTTTGTTG
>CAKRNX010000133.1 GCA_934371475.1 uncultured Lachnospiraceae bacterium | reverse complement strand
AACAAGAAATTTGTGAAGTTTGTGCAGACTTATTTGGACATTCATGCTATTATAATAACCGTAAAACCCCCCAATACATTATATAGTTTTTGCTACACCCCATAAGAGAAATACCTTCTCCAAAACAGACAGCATATGCTGTCTGTTTTACTTTATGCCAAAAACTTTAATACGTTAAAACAATAAAATGAGAGGATGTTTACGGTCAGATTACCGGCTTGCGGAATGTGAGAATCCAGTTCTTCTCCTGAAAACTCTCATAAACTGTAAAAGGTTCCCTTGTGGAAAATGTGGATATGTTATAGAATAGTAACCATGTGAGTGGACAGAACATCAGCGGTGAGGTGACTCCCACCTCGCAGCAGAAATGCCAGGGCATTCTTGATCTTGCTGTTCCGAGAAGGAGATTTTTTATGAGTGAAAAAAGTTACGGGCGGTCTCTTCAGGCCGCTAAATATATTCTGCAGATGAGGCCGGTGTTTAATCCGGCTGCTCTTTTCAGTGATGAGACGGCCAATTATGTCTGTCCAATGGAGCCGGCAGTTGGAGAGACGGTGACGATCCGTTTTCGGACTGCCAGAGATAATGTGGATACCGTGTATCTGATCAGCGGACCGATGCGGGAGCAGATGATATATGAAAAATCCGGAGGAGATTTTGATTATTATCGAATAGAGGTTCCGCTGACGGACGAGCCGTTCCATTACTATTTTGAGGTGAGGAGCGGGAAAATGCACTGTTTTTACAACAAGCTGGGAGTGACCAAGGATCTGGGAGACAACATGGCATTTTCGGTCCAGCCGGGTTTTTCCACTCCGCAGTGGGCCAAGGGAGCTGTCATGTATCAGATCTATACGGATCGTTTCTGCAACGGCGACCCTTCCAACGATGTGCTGGACAATGAGTATATCTACATCGGAGAAGGAGTGACGCAGGTTAAGGACTGGTATCAGCGCCCTGCCGCGATGGATGTGCGGGA
The DNA here is from genome assembly GCA_934371475.1 of uncultured Lachnospiraceae bacterium. GTDB lineage: Bacteria > Bacillota > Clostridia > Lachnospirales > Lachnospiraceae > Merdiplasma. Next base: position 5,327 of record CAKRNX010000133.1, on the reverse strand, counting down.
ATTTTACGGCGGAGACCTGGAGGGAGTGCGCCAGAAGCTGGATTATCTGCAGGAGCTGGGCGTACAGGTACTTTATTTCAATCCCCTGTTTGTCTCTCCCTCCAATCATAAGTATGACATTCAGGATTATGATTATATTGATCCCCATCTTGGAAAAATTGTGGCTGATCAGGGAGAAGTGCTTCCGCACTGGGGCAAGGACAATATGCAGGCCACCCGATATATCAGCCGTGTAACAAAAAAGGAAAATCTGGAGGCGAGCAATGCTTTTTTTGCACAGCTTGTGGAAGAGATCCACAGTCGTGGCATGAAGGTGATTCTGGACGGAGTGTTTAATCACTGCGGATCATTTAACAAGTGGATGGACCGTGAGCGTATTTATGAGAATCAGCCCGGATACGCCAAGGGAGCTTATGTATCGGCGCTGAGTCCGTACCGCTCCTTTTTCCATTTCAATAATGAACATGAGTGGCCGTACAACCAGTTTTACGACGGCTGGTGGGGACACAGCACACTGCCCAAACTGAATTATGAAAATTCACCCAAGCTTGTGGAGTACATTCTGGATATCGCAAAAAAATGGGTATCGCCTCCATATAACGTGGATGGATGGCGCCTGGATGTGGCGGCTGATCTTGGCTTCAGCAATGAATACAATCACAAATTCTGGCGGCAGTTCCGTCAGACTGTCAAAGAGGCAAACCCGGATGCGCTGATTCTGGCTGAGCATTACGGGGATCCCGCATCATGGCTGAAGGGAGACCAGTGGGATACCGTCATGAATTACGATGCATTTATGGAACCTCTGACCTGGTTCTTTACCGGCATGGAGAAGCACAGCGATGATTATCAGGAGGGACAGTTCGGCAATGCGGACAGCTTCTTCGGAGCCATGAGATATCATATGGCAAGATATATGGCTCCATCGCTGCAGGTTTCCATGAACGAGCTGTCAAACCATGATCATTCGAGATTCCTGACCAGGACAAATCACAAGGTAGGAAGGATGGATCGTTTTCTTTATGATGCGGCCAGCGAGGGAGTCAACCGGGCGGTTATGCGCGAGGCTGTAGTGATGCAGATGACATGGCCGGGAGCGCCTACAATTTATTATGGAGATGAGGCGGGTGTCTGCGGATTTACAGATCCGGACAACCGCAGGACATATCCCTGGGGACAGGAAGATCTGCAGATGATTGAATTTCACCGGGCTGCCATTGCGATGCACAGGAAGTATCCGGTGTTCATCGGCGGTTCGATTCTGTTTTTGATGGGTGATTATAACTGTCTGGCATATGCGCGGTTTGATGAGTGCGAAAAGGTAATAGTTGTCTTCAATAACAATGATCACGAAAAAGAACTGACTGTGCCGGTGTGGCAGGCAGATGTGGAGAATGGAAAGACATTGACCAGAATTTTCTGTACAGATGAGAACGGATTTTCACTTGACAAGGCGGAAGTAACTGTACATTGCGGGGAAGTGCAGCTGCAGATGTCGGCTACTTCTTCTATTGTACTCTACCGGGCAGAGAAATAAATTTTCAGGCTGTTATCTCAGACCGGCAGTTTACGCGGATGATCAGGAGCTGAATGAAAAAGCGGCAGTTCTTATGGCGGGAATATTTACCGGTACAGCCAATGACAGTACAGGGACAGACACGTCTGACCTCTCAGATGGCAGCCTCCAAGATTTGACTGATGATAATGGGACAGCCGAGAATACAGACCGGAGTGCAGATCGGGGGATTACCGTGATAGGATAAAGGTTGTATCATGAATGTACATTTTGTCAGCGGAAGCTGTTCTTGCAGAGCATCGGGGAAAATGCTAAAATAAAACGGACATAAAATAATTGAGCCATGAAATGGATAAAGACGAGGGGGATTTTCGATGAAAAAGCTGGTAATTGGCAATGACCATGTGGCAGTGGAAATGAAAAATGAACTGAAAAAGTATCTGGAAGAGAAAGGGTACGAGGTAATCAATGTGGGAACAGACAGCCCGGAGAGTTTTCCTTATCCCGTGAGCGGGTATAAGGCAGCTAAAATGGTAGCATCCGGCGAGGTGGACGGAGGGATCCTGATCTGCGGAACAGGTGTAGGTATTTCTCTGGCGGCCAACAAGGTAAAAGGGATCCGCTGCTGCGTATGCAGTGAGCCGTATTCTGCAAAACTTTCCAAACAGCACAATAATTCCAACATGATTGCGTTCGGAGCCCGTGTAATCGGTATTGAGATGGCCAAGATGATCGTGGACGAGTGGCTGGGAGCAGAGTTCCAGGGTGGCCGTCACGCGACCCGTGTAGATATGATTACGGAGATTGAGCAGACGCAGCAGCTTGATGTTTAAGTGCAAACGGAGGTATTGTGATGAGTAAAATGCCGCATATTCAGCTGGATGAGAGTATTCAGGCGACGGCTGCCATTCTTCCGGGAGATCCGGCGAGAGTGGATGTGATTGCATCGTTCCTTTCAGACGTGCGCCAGGAGGGATTTAACAGGGAATACAAGAGTGTGACAGGTGTTTACAAAGGCCGCAGGATTCTTGCAATTTCCACAGGGATGGGCGGTGCGTCCACTGCCATCTGTGTGGAGGAGCTGGCAGATCTCGGAGTCAGGGATATGGTTCGGATCGGGAGCTGCGGTGCACTGCAGACAGAACTTGCGCTGGGACAGCTGGTGCTTTGCAGCAAGGCGGTCTGCGATGACGGAACCAGTCAGACCTACAGAGATTATTTCCGCTATGCGAGCCGTGATCTGCAGATGGGAATGCAGCGTTCAGGCAGACAGACACATACGGAGGAGGATGGCATCTGTTATGCGTATCCACATCAGGAACTTCTGGAGGCATGCAGAAAAGCGGCGGCCGGACAGGGATTTCCATATGCCGTAGGTCCTACCAGATGTCATGACGCGATTTATCAGCGGGAGAAACCTCAGCTGGATGAGTTTTATTCCGGCAAGGGAGTGTTCTCGTCCGATATGGAGACGGCAGCGCTGTTTGCTGTGGGGGCTGTGAGAGGAGTTCGGACAGCCAGCATCCTGAATGTAGTGGTGGAATGGAAAAAGGATCTGAAAGCTGGTATTTCCAGTTATAAAGACGGCGAAGACGCAGCGGCCAGAGGTGAGCGGGATGAGATTATTGTGGCGCTGGAGGCGCTGACCCTGAGATAATCTGCTATAAAAACTCCGGAAACTCCCGGATCTGATTCACAGATCTGAGAATTTCCGGAGTTTTATTTTTGTGATACAGTTACAGGTTCAAGAATGCTCCGGCATTCCTGAACCTGTAACGTAAATTATGATTCACCGTTTGCTACTACGGGAGTAGGACGGCGGCTGTCGAATACCTGTGAGGCAGTGAACAGTCCGTCCAGAACGGTGGTCATACCCTGACTGGCCTGGTACAGCTGATAGCCGTCCAGATCAATACGGCCCTGGCGGACATAATCGCTGCGGATCTGTACCCAGTAGGGCTGCGAGCTGTCTACATTGCAGTAGAAATTGTAGCCGGCACTCTTGAAATACTGATATTTGTCATTGTCGGAACGGTAGTCGGTCCAGTCGCCGATATCATTACCATGTGCAAAGATGATCGTGTCGACCGGTCCTACGATATTCTGTACCGTATTTACCCATTTTTCATTGTCTGTGCGAAGCTGGTCGACGGTCTTGTTGGTGACGCTTAAATGTCCCCAGGTGTGGCTGGCAAACTCCCATCCTTCATCCTTCAGTGCATTGGCGATCGTGGTAGCTTCGGCAACTTCCGCATCCCAGTCGAAGTCCGGATGATTTTCGAGCCATTTGGCCTGGTCATCCAGCAGATTGGACTTTGTTTTGTAATCGGTGTCGGTTCGGTAACCGAAGACGCCGTTGTATCCGGTGAGAGCAATCAGCCCGCGCGCTCCCTTGTAGGCTCCGTCAGGATGTTCTTCCAGAAATGTGTTCAGTCGGGGAACCACATCATAATCGCCCACGGACTCTGTGCCGTCCGGTTTTACGTAATGGCATTTTACTTTGCCGTTCTCATCGAGTACGAGCTTGTCCGGGAAGCTTGCAGCTTCGTAAGAATGATAATAGCTCAGGTCATCAACGGAGAGGACTACGGCTTTTTTGCCCGGCGGCAGCATCAGATTGCTGTTGGGTTCGAAATGAACATTTCCATTTTCATCTGTAGTTTCCACTACCAGATCGCGCAGACGGACAAATACATAACCATTGTCGTACATAGCCTGTGTGATTTTATCAAACTCGTCTACGGTGGTCATCCACGCATTCATACCGTCCACTGCTGACTGACCCAGCACGGAAACATTGAAAGCACTGTCCGGATCGTTGACGAGAGAGTGATAGAAAATATGCGGCACTGTGGTGGGATCTACCGCTACGCAGGTAGCCTTCGTTTCTTCGTACTGTGAAATCGCGGCTGTCACAGCGCTGTCAGACTGATAATCGGGAATGGTCTGAAGCAGTGCGATCGCTCCATCATAATCATAGCCCATCGCCATCAGGTCTGCCTGTTTCAGCAGATCAGCAGAGGAGGATGCGGCTGCCGCTTCGGTGGAAGCTTCTGTCACCGCCGTTGCCTCGGTGGAAGGCTGATCCGGAACGGTTGTTCCCGTTTCTGTTGATTTTGTAATATTCTGAGAGTCGGATGTGCTGTAGTTCCCGGAATTGGAAGAACCGGAAGAGCTGCGGTCTTTTCCAAAGAAAAACACTGCGGCATATGCAATAGCTCCGACAATTAAGATAAGGACGGCAAAGAAAAGAATACGCATATTGCGTTCATGCCGTCTCCTTCGCTGCCGGCGTTTTCGCCGTTCTTCAGCAGCCTGACGATAAGCCAGGTCATCATCGTCATAATCCTGATTGTTGTAGTTGTTATTCATGATATTTGTCCCCTTTGTTGAAAAATTGACTCCTGTCCTCCAGATCAGTCTAGCATATTAAACAAGAAACGGCAATGCGATTTTACTGAAAATAGCTGTAGATCAGAATAAAATCAGGACAGCAGGAGAATGGATGTTGTCAGTGGATATGATGTAAGTTATACTGAAAAAAACAGAAAAACAGGAGGAACAGGTATGGGTGTCGTGCGGTTTGCTACAATTGGAACAAGCAAAATTATGAAGAATTTTCTGAATGCAGCCGGTGAAGTGCCGGAGTTTAAACTGGAGGCGGTGTATTCCAGAAGCATAGATAAAGCAAGAGAGCTGGGAATGCAGTATCACGCACAGAAATGGTATGACAGTTTGGACGAGCTTGCAGAGGATGGTGAGATTGATGCCGTTTATATTGCAAGTCCAAATGCGCTGCACTGTGATCAGG
>CAKRNX010000132.1 GCA_934371475.1 uncultured Lachnospiraceae bacterium | reverse complement strand
TTCTTCTCTGCGAGCTGCGCATCTTGCCGGAGGCTTTTTATTTCACAGGACGCAATTTCCTGTGAAATAACAAAAGTGTGCTTCGCACCCCCGCGGGCTACTGCTTTGGCAGCACAACTTTTGTTCCGCGCGCGAGCAGGCTTCTTCTCTGCGAGCTGCCTGCTTCTGTTAAAGTACATCTGAGAAATGTACTCTCAGCTTCTTGAAAATATGGAAGCTGAAACACCCGATCAGCAGTGTCACTGCCCAGAAATACAGCGTATACTCCCAGTGCTGCCAGAACCAGACCCCGTTAATGTAACAGTCGCGGTATCCCTGCACCACGTACACAAACGGATTTAATTTGATCAGTTTCATCAGTGCCGGATGGTTTCCCAGCATCTGATCCATATCCCACATGATGGGGCAGGCCCACATCCACACCTGCAGCACAATATTGATAATCTGTCCGAAATCGCGAAAGAACGGCACAATCGCTGAGCTCATAAAAGACAGCGCCAGCGTAAAACAGATGATACAGAACATATAGTAGATCACCTGGATAAACTGCACCGGCGGCACCTTGCCAAACAGGATAAAAATCAGAAAAACCAGTGCCACAAAAAACAGGTGAACGAACAGCGAGGAAATCACCTTTACTACCGGAAGAATGCTGATTTTAAATACCACTTTTTTTACCAGATAGGAATATTCCATAAAACAGTTTGTGGAATTAAGCAATGCTTCTGAGAAGAAAAACCACGGGATAATCCCCGCCGTCAGCGTCAGCGCATAAGGATAGCCCTCCACAGTGGGTGCTGCCTTAAAGCCGAACTGAAAAATAAGAATATAGATCAAAACCGTAACAATAGGCTGCACGAACGCCCAGAGAATGCCAAAATAAGATCCCGCATACTTTGTCTTAAAGTCGTTCTTAGACAGCTTCCAGATCATACGGCGGCTGTCCAGAATTTCTTTGATTGTATTCATTTATCTGCTCCCTTCACATTTACACTTCCGGTTATTATATCATTTACCGGACATGCTTGCAATCTATATATGACTTCAGGTACTTCCATACGCCATGGACAGCATAACTGACGAAACAGACCGCCGACCTGCCCCATCCAAATCCCATATAGCGGTAAACCTTAAATGTCATACCGGCAGATTTCAGCTTGTTCCCTGATTTGCCGCTGTTAGAGAGCCGGTATTTGAGCATCGGCTCATTGATTCCCACAGCATCCCCGTATTTTCTCAATACCTTCAGCCAGGTAATATAGTCTTCATGGCTGTCCTCATGCTCCATGGGGAACTCCCGGATCGCATCCCGCCTGATCACCACAGACGAGCAGTTAATGCTGTTGTGACGCAGCAGATCCCGGTATGTGATCCGATCTTTCACGCCGATCACCCGTCCCGTCAGCTCGCCCTGCGGCGTCATCAGCTCCCTGGCGGTACAGCAGAGCACGCAGCCTGTCTTTCGCAGCACATCCAACTGTGCCGCCAGCTTGCCTTCCGTCCACCAGTCATCAGAATCCAAAAAGGCCACGAACTCTCCCCTGGCCTTTTCCACTGCTCTGGCACGGCTCTTTGCCGCCCCCAGATTTTTTATGTTTCGCTCATAACGGATCTGCGGATATCGGTTGCAGTATGACTTCACCAGATCCGCTGTCCCGTCTGTAGATCCGTCATCCACAACCAGGATCTCCAGAGGCACCTCCTGTACCATCACCGAATCAAGCGCCGTTCCCAGAGTCCCCTCTCCATTGTATACAGGAATCACGACAGAAACCTGCACTGGCTCTAATCCTGTTCCTGTCTCTCTCTGTTCTTGGTTTCTTCGTTCCCCGTCTCTTTGGTAGCTGCCGTTACCTGCCACTGCTCTACCCCCTCCGTATTCTCCTTCTGGAACAGGATTTTGACCGTGGCAGCAATCAGCTGCAGATCCAGAAAGAAGGAATAATTCTCAATATAGGTCAGATCCAGCTTCAGCTTGTCATACGGTGTCGTATTGTACTTGCCGTACACCTGTGCATAGCCGGTCAGCCCCGCTTTTACTTTCAGCCGATAGGAAAACTCCGGCAGTTCCTCTTCATACTGGGCTGCAATCTCCGGGCGCTCCGGGCGCGGTCCCACCATAGACATATCCCCCTTCAGGATATTAATCAGCTGAGGAAGCTCATCAAAATGAATGTCGCGCAGCACCTGCCCCACAGGCGTCACTCTGCTGTCATTTTTCATAGCCAGTCTGGCCCCGTTTTTCTCTGAATCTACCCGCATACTGCGGAATTTGTAGACCTGAAACACCCGTCCATCCTGCGTCAGGCGATCCTGCTTGTAAAAGACCGGCCCTCCATCGTATAAGTGTACCAGAAGTGCAATCACTGCCATTACCGGTGATAAAATCACCAGCATCAGACCGGCACAGAGTACATCAAAAACTCTCTTGACGGCCTGCTGCTCCACTGTCAGTCCCCGGTTGCGGAACAGCAACAGCGGCGTATCAAACATATGGATCTTCTCTGCGCTCATAATCATAATATCTGAAATCTTCGGTGAACAGTAGCACCGAATATTCTGCTCAAAGCAGTATTTAACCAGGAGATTTCTCTCATGGGAAGGCATATCTCCCACAATCACTCCCTGCGAACAGCGGATCCTTTCCCTTATATAATCCATTCCTCTTCCCAGATACACTGCCTCGCTGATAATGTACTTGTCAGATCGGGAAGAAATTTTCTTCAGCAGTTTATCCGGATTACGGCTGTCATAAACCATGATGACATGCTTGGGCGGATAGATCCTGGCGTAAATCCAGCGCATGAACACCACCCACAGCAGCACTACGATCAAATTAACCGCTGTCAGCACCAGCATCGGCTCTATATGGCTCAGAAACTTCCAGCGGCCAATTAGCGCCAGCTGCAGATACGCTATGATATTTGTACAGAGCACGGACAGAATCTGCGAAATCACTACATCCAGCACCCGCATATAGCCTACCTTGAGCGCACCAAACAGTTTTGACATAATAAAGACAATACCGGCATAGAGCACAATCAGCGCCCAGTGCCCCCTTCTCCAATAGACAGAACCGATCACACTTCTGAAATTGTACTGTGTAAACCACACGTAGGCAAAATTGAAGGTCTGCAGACCGATCACCAGCACGGAAGCCAGGAACATGATCAGCCGTTTATATCGTTCTCTTCTCATAAATTTCAATTACCCCTTATCCCTTCATCTTCATCTCAGTCATCAAATCCAAGAACGCCCGATATTCTTGCCGCGAAGTGAAAATCCCCCGCATCCCCCACCCGGTACAGCTTTCGCTGACCAGAAGCACACGCCAGGTTTCACGTGCGTTTGACTTCCATATTATAAAACACTTCCTGTTAAAAGACAACCTGTAACCCACAGGAAAAAACAGGGCAGAAATGCAGGCCATTCCTCTCCTGAATGCAGGCATTTCGTTGGGATGGCATATTTAATTTCATTTTTTCTTAAGGTTTGTTTCATCAGGAGACATTGTACTGGAAATTTTTATCTGCTATAATGTATTTATCAAATTATGAGGGAGGAGTATTTATGCGTACTCGCAGACTGTTTCGTTCTGTACTATTCATGCTGTGCATGATGACTGCGTTTGTCTTTCTGACCGTAACGGCACAGGCAGAGCCGCAGGCATCTACAGTCACCGTAAAGACGGTTTCGGGTAAGACCTATCTTTACGACGCTTCCGGTAAGAAATACAAGGGGCTCACCGGAATACAGGAGCTTCCAAAAGGCTCCAAAAACTACTACTATTTCCGGAATACATCCGGAAGGATCTATGCGTCCGGATGGTTCACCAAAGATTCCAAAACCTACTATGCCGGCAAAGACGGAAAGCTGAAACGCGGCTGGCAGACCATCAACAAGAGAGTTTATTACTTCAACACCAAGACTCTCGCACGTACAACTGGCTGGAAAAAACTCAAAGGCAAGTATTACTATTTCAGCAGCAAAGGCACCCAGATCACCGGATGGCTGAAATGGAAGAAGTACACGTACTACCTGGATCCCGCTGACAACCACGCCAAATCCATCGGCTGGAAAACAATCAACAAAAAAACATACTATTTCAACAAAAACGGACGCATGCAGATTGGCCTGCTCACCATCGACGGCAAAAAGTACTTCACTGATAAGACCGGCGTGCGCAAGACCGGTCTGATCACCTTCAAAAACCACATCTACTATTTTGACAAAAAAAACAAAGGTGTGATGAAGACCGGATGGGTCACGGTCAAGGGCAAAAAATACTACATGAGCAACAGCTCTTCCCGCAAGGGTCAGGCTGTCACCGGCTGGATGTCTCTTGGCGGATCCCGCTATTACTTCAACACCGTAGGTGTCATGCAGAAGGGCTGGCTGGCTCTCGGCAACAAGAAGTATTATCTGGATACCAAGACCGGCAAAATGTACACCGGCAAGCATACGATCAGCGGTAAGACCTATGATTTCGGCAAAAACGGCTATATCACGGTAGAACCTACCGGCGAATGGTCCATTCAGGTCAATCAGACGACCTGTGTCGTTACGATTTTCCGCGGCAGTACTCCCGTAAAAGCTTTCCTCTGCTCGGTAGGCGCAGGCGGCGCTACACCGGACGGCACCCGCTATATCGGCTGCAAACACCGCTGGTGGGAACTGGACGGTCCGTCATGGGGACAGTACTGTGAACATCTGGTGGTCAATCCTGGAGAGACCTTCTCCCCGTATCTGTTCCACTCGATACCTTACAACCGTTATCAGGATCCGCGGTCACTGACTGCTTACTCTTACAATATGCTGGGACAGCCCGCATCGCACGGATGCATCCGGCTGAACGTTCAGGCTGCCATGTACATCTACAATAATGTACCGGTTGGAACAAGAGTCCGGATCTTCCACGGAACCAGCGCCAACGATCCGCTGGGCAAGCCTTCACTGAAAACGATCCCTAGTTACCAGACCTGGGATCCCACCGATCCGAATGTATAATTACTAAAATGGATATCTTTTACAATACAGAAAATCCCGTTATTGGTATATAACCGATAACGGGATTTTCTGTATCTGCTATTCTCTTTATATCTGTACGCTTTGTTTCAAAACACCGGAGGCTATATCAGGCAGGATCACTCCTCTTCCGGCTTCTTGTCCAGATCCTCTCCCAGGAAAGCAGTCATGGCCTCCATCGCCTGCTCTTCGTCAGGTCCGCTGCAGATCAGATCTACCTCTCGTGAAGTGCTGATCTGTGCACTCAGCACACTCAGCACACTCTTCATATTGTACTGCTTCTCCCCGATCGCCATTTCTACTTTTGACTCAAATTCCATCGCCTTCTGGCATACCTGCCCTGCGGGCCGCAGATGCAGACCCCTGAGATTATAAATCGTAATTGTCCTTCTAACCATTGCTGTCACTCCGTTTCTGCGTTTCTGACTCTGTCTCCGTCTCCGGAACCTGTTTTTCGGAACTTACCATAATCGTTACTTCTGATACCAGCTGATATCCATCCGGAAGTTCCACCTTCACCGGGATCTCATAATTTCCTTCTTTCTGGCACACCAGCAGATCTACGCTCACCTTGATATTCTCTGCGGAAAGCGCACTGGCATCTCCATTCTCGGCATGGATCCCCACAGAGATCTTATCTGCGGGCGTGAATACCAGATTCATTTCGACAGGCCGGTTCACCAGATCCACACTGCTGATCGGAATATCCAGCGTCACATCTCCTGTCTTCTCAATCTGCACTTCTGCCGTAATGATAGGATCCGCATCCGTAATCAGCTTCAGCCCCGTCATATCTGAGAGTGTCTTGTTCAGATCAATCTCCTGGGACACGTCGGACGATGCGCCCGCCACCGAAATCCGATCCTCCACGGTAAGCTTGCCGCCCAGTGCTGCCAGCGCTTCCTCAGTGCCGGCCAGGCTGATCGTTACAGGAACCGTATCAATCCCTGCCACCCGGTAACCGAATGCCGGTACGCCCGTCGTTTTCACATCCACCTCAATGTCTGTCTGGATCTTCCACATGGACACATTAACATCCACACTGCGATCTTTCAGCACGACCCCGCTGGTATCTTTAAATTCCAATGTACTCATCTGACTTTCCGTCAGCTGCGCACCATTTTTATCGTACACTCTCAGAGCGGACGAGAGTGTCTGCTGACTGCTCAGCCCCGTCACATTCACCGGAGCCACCACCTGATTGATAATTTTCATCAGGGAAGCTGGTCCCGCAATGTAAATACTCTTGCCCTGCACTACTTCTGTCGTGCCCACTTCATACC